>CALXKC010000001.1 GCA_944388775.1 uncultured Clostridia bacterium
CTTGGAAATATTTCTGGATATACATAATTTTTATTAAAATATCCTACTACATCTTTATGTCTTTTAAAATCTATTGGCTCTAATGCTAAAACTGCTTTTATACTATGAAATATTGAATAATATGCTCTATTATTTGCTCCTTTAAATTTCTTTACATTATATAATATTTCTGCTTCTTCTAAATTTTCTTTTGCTTGTTCTAATCTATGTTTTGCTAATTCTTTTGATATTTTAGGACTCACTTAACACCACTCCTTCCTTTTGAACATTCATATAAAAAGGTAATGCCTCTAACCAATAATTAAATCTATCTACATTCTTAACTAATGGTGATAAATGAATATCAAACTTATTATCCCATTCAATATCATATGCTAATTCTACGATTTCACTTCTATATTGTACTAATTCATCATCTGTAAAATTTGTTAAAATCATAATATCTATATCTGAACTTGTATTAAAGTCTCCTCTAGCATAAGATCCATACAAAATGATTTTCTTTATTCTATCTCCAAACTTATTATTTATTGCTGTAATAAATTCACTAATAACCTTATTAATATTTTCTGGTATCTTCTTCATAAAATTTTCACTTCCTATCTTTTTGAATTTTTCTCACATTTCTACAATATATTATAGCATATATTTTTTATTTTGTAACGATTTTTTAATTGTTATTTATTTATAAAATATTAAAATAACATTTACCAATGCATCACTCCTTTATTAGAACTTCATATTCTTCCTTTTCCTATAAATTAAAAGAACATCTACTTTTTTGTAAATGTTCTAATTTATATAATATTTTTAAATTATTTATACAACTTATGACTTTTTTCACCTTAATCTATAATTTCTTCAAAACGATATTTTTGGGTTGCATTTGGATATTTTTCATGATCTACTTCTGACAAAAACATATCTAATGGTCTAGCATAAATTCCATCCTTATGATTTGTTTTTCCGTTATTATCCATACAACGATAAACAACTAATTTTTCTCCTGTTTCGCTATGTTGTGCTACAGTAATTACAAAGGATCTTGCTCCTTTAAAATGTCTCCACATTGTAAAAGGTTTTACTTCTCTTTCTTCCATATACTTCCTCCTTAAATTATCATTTTTATTATAATATCACAAAAAGAAAAATCTCTCTATGATTTCATACAAAATACCTCTATAAATTGTATTTTACATTATAATTTCTTCAATTATATGATTTGTTTGCTTTTCATTTTTGATAAAATCTTTAATTTGGGTTGGATGAATTTCATATTTATCAATTTCTTCTATTTTTACCCATTCAAAATTAATCCAATCTGATTCGATTCCTTTAAATGTTTTATCTAATATTTTACCATCGTAAATACTTTTATATGTTAAAGTTAATTCTTGAATATTTTCTTTATTACTTTTTACTATTTCTTCACTAATTCCTATAAAATCAAATTTTAAATCTTTCCATCCAATTTCTTCTTGTATTTCTCGTTTTATCGCTTCATTGCTTTTTTCCAACTCTTTAACTTTTCCTCCAGGCAACATATAAAAGTTAGTATTATTACCATAAAATAATAATATTTTGGTTTTCTCTTTATTAAAAATTAAAGCTGAAACTCGATATACAAAATTATAATTACTGTTCTTATATTTTATATCACACATAGTATTCCTCCAATTAATATTCATTATTACTACATACGGTCATTACTTTCATTTCTAATTACATCCCTATTGAAAAACTTGTAATTCAATTTTTTGAATATTTTTTTAAAAATTCTTCTAATTCAGTTTCATTAATAAAGATTTCATCAAAAATATTATACAAAGTATCTGTTGCATCATATTCACCTATTGCATAACATTTTTTTCCTAATCCATATGCAATTCCTGATTCAATATGTGCTGCTTTTCCAGCTGGTAAAACAAGTAATAAGTTTTTTGAATTTTTTTCTCCTTCCAAATCATTCTGAAATAAGTTTAAAACAATATCACTTTTTAAACTTAATGATTCGAATTCCTTTTGCTTTTCTTCAGGAGTTTGGTTTTTATTTCCATATCCCCAATCATCTTCATTTTTTAAAAAGCAATAGTAAGAAATCTTATATTTATCAAACAAAGCACATATTTTTAATATATTTTCTTTATTTCTAGCCCTACCTGCTATGAAAAATTCATATTTATTATTCATATTACTATCCTCCTCTATATGTATCTTCTCCAGATAATATTTTAATCATTTTCATTTCTATTATATCTAAACTAGTTTCTTCTTTTAATTCTCTTTTCGCTGTTTGTTCAAAACTTTCTCCTAGTTCCATTGCTCCACCTGGAAATCCCCATTGGTTATAATCTGTACGAAGTTGCATAAGAACTTCTTTATTTTCATTAAATACAAATAGACCTACTCCTGCAGTTAGAATTGGCTCGTGTCCAACATATTGCCTTAAAAATTTTATATAATTCATTTTTTATCCTCTTCATTTTTTATAGTTACTAAATAAATTACTATTTTGCATTACGATTTATATTTTTACTTATCATAGTATGAAATTTCTATTTTATTTCCATCTAAATCTTCAATTGCAAAACAAGTATAATTATCTAAACTATTAGGTATTTTTTCTGGTTTATATAAAATTTTTGCACCTATTTCTTTACATTTATTAAATGCTTTATCTATATTATCAGTATATAAGCCCAACACTCCATTATTACCTATGATTCTTCTATCCCCTGTTGCTTCAATAGAAATTATACCAAAATACACCTTGTTATCCTCATTTTCCCAATCTGCCCATCTATCTTCAGTAATATTTGTAGGTTTTTTATCAAATAATTTTGTATAAAAGTTAATTGATTTATTTATGTCTTCTACAACAAAATAAAAATTATCTATTTTTATCATATTCCACCTCCATTAATTGTATTTTGTCTAATAATTATTTTAAATATCTATCTAGAAAATTATATGCTATAATTTTTTCTGAATTATTAAATTTATGGTCATCATCAAATTTTATTAATTTAAAATTAATATTATTTTTGTTTTTTTCTTCTATTCTATCTATTCCTGATAAAGGACAATGTCTTTCGTCTTTCAAACCATTTGTTAATAATATAGCTCTAGGTGCAATTTCATTAATTATTTCGTCTATATCACAAATATTATTTAAATTAGGAACATAAAATGCAAAATTCTGTACTACCTCATAATCCTCTATGTCTTTTATACAACTGATACCACAAGAAGAAATACAACATTTTATTCTTTCATCAAACCACGATAACCATATAGATTCTTGTCCACCTAATGAATGACCAATTGCACCTATATTATTTTTATCAACATACTCAAGCGAACATAATACATCAATTGCAACAGATAAATCATGAAGATATTTGGTTTGCAAACAGCTTCCGTTTAAAATATATTTACAAAATTCAAATCTTTCATACAATCTTTGCATTTCTTTATTCTTTTTAAACTTTTCACTGCCTTGTCTTGACTCAAAACATAATAAATCAGGTGCAATTACTACATAACCTCTTTTAACTAAATCAAGTCCATAGGAAAACATTTTATTATTAGTTTTACCAATAACTTCTGACTTTCCTATATTCCAATCACTAGCATGCTGATGTATTGCAACTATTGCAGGTTTAATACCTTCTTTCTTAGGCACTAACAAATAACTTCTTACTCTTTCTTTAATTTCAACATTATATTCTATTAGTATCTCATTATATTCCTTATATTCAATATTGCTAATTTGTACAATATTTAAGTTGGTCTTTTTAGGAAAATTACCTAAGCATTTTAAAATATCACTTTTCATTATATTTTTCTCCTTTAATTAAAATTTGTTATTATAATTTTATTATCTACAATCCTGATTGCAAATTATTAGTTATCTTTCACTGCTTATACTTTCCTAAATAATATTTGTTTTCTATAATATACCATAATAAATAATAATATTCAATTATAAATCCTATAATTTTATATTTCATCCTCCAAATGAAAACTTGATGTATTCGACTTATTTATTGCTTTATCTTTTTTTGCTTGTTTTGACAATTGTTTCTTATATTTGTTTTCAGATTTCTTCAAATATTCTTTTTCTCCCAAAATACCACCTTGTTTTAATTCTTGTACATCAAAATTGCTTTTAGCAATTTTGCAGGATCAGGGCGACCTCCTCTCGCCCGAAAACTGCCTAAAAACGTAGCTTTTAGCTGGGTGCTTTACAATAATAAAGAGGTCATTTAGACCTCCTCAATTCTACAGCCTTTTTCTTTTAAGTAATGCATCATATCTTTAATAACTAAATCACAGGTAATTGCCAATTTTTATATTTTATTTTTATTGGTGGAAGTTACAAATGACCACAGGCGTGGATTTAAATTTACAATTTCCTGCTGGATGGGAACAAGCAAAAGAAATAAAATATTCTCAAGGATTTAACAAACCTGCTCCACGTGATTTTGTTGGATATGGGCCATTAACAGAACCTGAAAGTTTAGCTATTTACAATTTCACATTGATTCATGACTTTAGATTAGTAATTGCTTATCATACACAAGGTCAAGAAATTTATTGGCAATTCCAAAATTTTAATCCACCAAATAGTTTAGAAATAGGTGAAAAATTTTCACAAGCAAGTGGTTATAAATTATCAAAAACTCCTTATAATTCAAGTTTTGCCGGTTATAAAGATTGGTTTATTCAAACCTATAATAGACCACGGTTATACAATTGAAGCAGGCATTGGAGAAAATCCTCTTCCTATTTCACAGTTTGATGAGATTTATAATGATAATATTGGTATTTTAATTTTAGGTGCTATTTCCTAACTTTCTATTGCGGTTAAGGAAACTATATTTCAACCAATATAATGTCATCTCCAATGCATTTAATCTTTTGCCACGGAATTACTATTTCATTATTACTTGAAAAAATATTTAAAACTTTATTAGAGCCTGGAACTATGATTGAAGTTATAGTTCCAGTTTCTAAATCTGCACAAACATCTTGGACATATCCTAATCGTTTTCCATTTGTTATATTTATAACTTCTTTGTGCTTAAAATCTAAGCCTTTATCTTGCATAGACAAAACTATCTACCTCCTAAAAACACTTTTTATATTTACATAGTTTATTCTTTTACTTATATATATTCATCTTCTATAAAAAAAATCAATTAGCTAAAGTATTTTTCACTTCTCTAATTGATTTTTAATTCATTTACTCTAATAAAATTTCAACCTTGTATTTATTTATTTTTTCTCAGAACTCTATTTTCCCAATGGAATAATTGAAGCAATTCTACCTGCAAAGTCCATAAAGTTTTGTGATTGCAATATTACTTTACCCGGTCCAGTTAATTTAGTTAAAAATAACCCTTCACCACCTAGAAATATATTTCCTAATCCTTTAACTGTCTCTATTTGATATGAAACTGATGGCTCAAATGCTACTACATTTCCTGTATCAACCTTTAATACTTCGCCTGATGCTAATTCTTTAATAATTGGATCACCATCTATTTCTAGAAATAACATTCCATTTCCTTGTGCTTCTTGTAAGATGAATCCTTCTCCTCCAAATAGCCCTGCTGAAATCTTTTTTGTAAATTTCACTTTTAGTTCGATATCATTTTCTGCACATAAAAATGCTCCTTTTTGTAAGATAAGTCCATTAGAAATTTCTGACATATTTACTGGCATAATATCACCAGGTACTGTTGTAGCAAAAGCAATCTTTGCTCCATCCACTTCTGCTGTATATGAGCTCATGAAAATTGACTCTCCTGTAAAAATTCTTCCTAAACTTCTCATTACTCCACCACGTGCATTAGTTGCCATCTTTATTCCTTGTGATTGCCATGTCATTCCACCACTTTGTGTATAAAGACTTTCCCCTTTATTTAATGTTGTTTCAACTACTGGTACAGTTTTTCCTAAAATTTCATACTTCATATTTTTCAACCCTTTCTCCTTCTATTTTCATCTATTATATTATATCTACTTATTCCTATTTTGAAAAGTCCTTTTACTAATTTTTATTTATACCACCTTCTAATATGACTTATAGCACTTTTCTCTAATCTAGAAACTTGTGCCTGAGAAATTCCTATTTCATCTGCAACTTCCATTTGAGTTCTTCCATCAAAAAATCTTTTAGTAATTATCATCCTTTCTTTTTCATTCAACTTCTTCATAGCCCCTTCAATAGCCATTTTTTCTGTCCAAGATTCATCTGTATTTTTACTATCCTTAACTTGGTCCATTATATATATTCCTTCTGAACCATCATTATATACCGGCTCTTGCAATGATACTGGATCTTGAATTGCATCAAAGCTAAAAACAACATCTTCTCTTTCTACTCCTAATTCATTGGCTATTTCCTCAATTTTAGGCTCTCTTCCATGTTCTTTATTAAATCTTTCTTTTACTTGAATTGCTTTATATGCCAAATCTCTAACTGACCTGCTTACTCTAATACTATTATTATCTCTTAAATATCTTTTGACTTCTCCCACTATCATTGGTACAGCATAAGTACTAAATTGAACATTTTGACTCAAATCAAAATTATCTATTGCTTTAATAAGTCCAACACATCCTACTTGAAATAGGTCATCTGCTGATTCTCCTCTACCATGAAATCTTTGTATTACACTTAATACTAATCTTAAATTTCCTTTTATAAATGTTTGTCTTGCTTCTTCATCTCCTGCTTTTATTTTTATGAATAGTTCTTCTTTTTCTTTTTTTGATAGTAAAGGTAATTTGCTAGTGTTTACGCCACATATTTCTACCTTATTATTTAACAAAAGAAAAACCTCCTTTAGAATTACTTATTTTAAGTATTTCCAAAAGAGTAAATTTTATACTTATATTCATAAAATGAAGTTTGAAGTAGCCAAAATTGTAATTATTTTTCAACTTATTTCAACCAATTTTGCTTGAAATCTCCTTCTTCATCTTACTAATAATCTTTTTTTCAAGTCTTGAAATATAACTTTGAGATATGCCGAAGTTCATCTGCAACTTCTTTTTGAGTCTTTTCTTTACCAGTTTTGAAACCAAACCTCATTTCCATTATATTCTTTTCCCTATCATTCAATTTTGCAATTGAAGCACGAAGCAAAGTTTTATCAACTTCATCTTCTAAATTTCTTGAAGTCACATCTGGCTCAGTTCCTAAGATATCTGACAAAAGCAACTCATTTCCATCACCATCTTTATTTAAAGGTTCATCAATTGAAACCTCTCCTTTTATCTTATTATTCTTTCTCAAAAACATTAAGATTTCATTTTCAATACATCTTGAAGCATATGTAGCCAATTTAATTTTTTTATCAGAATTAAAAGTATTAACCCCTTTCATTAACCCAATCGTTCCTATTGATATTAAATCCTCTATACCTATTCCCGTATTTTCGAATTTTTTTGCTATATACACTACTAATCTTAAATTTCTTTCTACTAACTTTTGCCTTACTTCTAAATTATCTTCTTTTGATAGCTGTTCTATTAATTCTTGCTCTTCTTCTGGTGGTAAAGGTGGTGGCAATGTTTGACTTCCTGCAATATAAAATATTGGCAAATATTCTATTTCATTCTTTTCATTTATGTATTTTGCACAAACACTGCTTATTCCATTTTTGAGCAATTCTAATATTTTAATTTTCATGTCCGCACTCATCCCTTTCTCGTATTAATTTCAAACGAAATTTGACATAGTCAAACTTGTAATTATTTCTTTTAGCTTCTTAATTTGGAAAAGAATTAAATTTTGGCAAGGAAAACAAATTTGAAATTTATGAGGCGTACTTTTTGTACGTTGATTAAATTTCAAATGAAGTTTGACGTAGCCAAAATTGTAATTATTTTTCAAATTACTAAATCTATTCCTACCAAAGCTCTGTACTCACCTCTTTTTGTTAAAGATTTATTATAAATTCCTATAATAACATTTTTACTTTCTTTTTCTTGTTCGTCCTGTATAACTTTTAAACTATCCGCTTTTATTCCCACTAACATTCCATTTTGCTTTCCTAAAGATGCAAAAGGAATTAATTTTAATTTCGATATGTACTCTTTTCTTATTTCTTCCGGTATTTTAACCAGCTCACCTCCTAAAATACTTTCTAAATTATCCAAAATTTCTTTTGGTACACATTCATATAATAATGTGTGTTCCAATACAATTACAGGTGTATTTGTAATTGGCTCTTTTAATAAATTTCCCGTATCTATCATTGCTCTAGTCTTTATCTTTTTATTATTTAACTCAACTTCTACATCACAAAACATATCTTTTTTACTAAATTTAGTTTTAACAATTGCAAATGCTGCAATTATTACAATAAAAGCAAGTACTGCTGCTAATAATACTGTTTTTAATGGATATGTTCCTAAGAACAATCCATTTTTCATTAAAATATCTTGTGGTTTCACAACATATATTAATGCAAAAGCTACTCCTCCAAATACAAAAGATGTTAAATAAAATATTAGTACGTCTTTCCACAATTGTTTTACTGTTTGTGGATTAAATGCTATATATATAATTAATACTGATAATATGATTTTTAATATTAAATTTGAATAAATTTCTAAAACAGATATATATCCTATAATTGTATAAATAGCTCCTAAAGAACTTGCAAGTAAAATTCTTATCCATTTCAATTTCTTTTTTAATATAATTCCTGATGCTATCAATATTATTGAATTCATTACTAAGTTTTCTAAAAATACTACGTCAATATAAATAGTCATGCAAATCACCTGCATGACTATTTTACTACTTATATATTAAAAAAGCTGTCTTTTCTTATTGCCGAAACAAAGAAAAAATCGACAAACTTCGACTTTTTCTTTGTTAATTAAATGCTAGCTAATTCTAATTTTTATATTTATCTCAAGACAAAAAACTATATCAAATTTATGAAATTACGAATGCGAATGAAAGTATATTAGAAATTCTTAAATTAGCAAGTAGGAGAATCTCAAACTCGCTTTGAGAGGTGCCTACTTGCTAATTTCTAGAATTTATATATACTGTAATGTTAGCCGAGTAATGAATAAATTTGATATAGTTTTCTTGTCTTTTTTACCCTTTGTTTCTATTCTTTCTTAAGAATGAAGGAATATCTAAATCATTTTGTGATGAACTACTTTCATTATTAACCGGAATAGTATTAATTTTCTTTTCCCAAGTTTTAGAAACAATATTATCAACTCCTATACTAGAAATAGGTTCAGCCTTTTCAAAACCAGTTGCAATAACAGTAATTTGAATTTCATCTGTCATATTAGGATCTGTAACTGTACCAAAGATAATATTTGCTTCTGGGTCTACACTGCGTTGAACAAGTTCAGCAGCTGTATTAACTTCATGTAAACCTAAATCTTCACCACCTGTAATATTAATAATTACACCTTTTGCACCTTCGATAGAAGTTTCTAGTAATGGACTTTGGATAGCTTCTTTAGCTGCATCTTCTGCTCTATTTTCACCTGATGCTTTTCCAACACCCATATGTGCCATTCCTTGATTTAACATTATTGTTTTAACATCTGCAAAGTCTAAGTTTACAAGACCTGGAATAGCAATCAAGTCTGATATACCTTGAACACCTTGTCTTAATATATCATCAGCCATTTTAAAAGCTTCTATGATTGAAGTTTTTCTATCAATTATTTGTAGTAATTTATCATTTGGTATTACTACTAATGTATCTACTTTTCCTTTTAAACTTTCAATTCCACGTTCAGCTTGTGAAAGTCTTTTCTTTCCTTCAAATGTAAATGGTTTTGTAACAACACCAATTGTTAATATTCCCATTTCTTTAGCAGTTGAAGCAACTATTGGTGCAGCACCTGTACCTGTTCCTCCACCCATTCCGGCTGTAACAAATACCATATCTGCTCCTCTTAATACTTCAGATATTTCAGATTTACTTTCTTCTGCTGATTGAGCACCAATGTCAGGATTTGCCCCTGCTCCTAATCCTCTTGTAATTTTTTCACCAATTTGAATTTTTGTATTTGCTTTTGAAGTTTGTAATGCTTGTCTATCTGTATTTACTGCAATGAAGTCTACTCCTTTAATTCCAGCATCAATCATTCTGTTTACAGCATTATTTCCTGCTCCTCCAACACCTATTACTTTGATTGTTGCTGTTCCATCCATCATTGTTATATTGCTATCATCATTGTAATCCATCATTTAGTTCTTCCTCCCTTATTTTTATTTATATTTTTAAAATTAATAACTTAAATTATGAATAGAAAAATTCTTTAATTCTTTCTAAAATAGTTTTTATAAAACTTTCATTACTTTGTGTATCTATACTACTTGAAACTGTTTTAGCAAATGGTCTTGCTGCTATATATCTCACTAAAGCATAACTTGTTCTATATGCTGGTTTAACTGTACTAATTGCTCTTCCAGTTGATATTTTTACAGGTATATTTAGATTGATTTTTCCTGCTACATCACTTTTACTTATATTAACAATTCCTTGTCCAGTCAAAACAACATTATTAATTTTTGATTTAATTCCTTGATTTGTAATGTCTTTATTTATTATTGAAAAGATTTCTTCAATTCTTGCTTCGATAATCTCTATTAGCTCTGAACTTTTAATGATTCTATTTTTATTATCATCTTTTGATGTATTTAATATTATATCATTATCGTTGTCAATATAAGATTTTAAAGCTAATCCATATTGCCTTTTTAATTTATCAGCCTCTTCTTCTGATATATTTAAAACTACTGCAATATCGTTTGTGATATTATCTCCACCTACTGGAATTGAATTTGTATATATAAAGCTAGAACCTTCAAATACTCCTATATCTGTATTTCCAGCACCTATATCTAATATCATAACATTATCATGCAATTCATTTTTATCTAACACTAAATTTCTTTCAGCTAATGTTGTTGGTACGATTCCGTCTATTTCTAATCCTGCTTTTTTGAATATATTATGCAATTGTCTCACATAGTCTTTTTGAGCCAATATTACCTGTGCACTAATTGTAAAACTAGAACTTAAATTTCCTACTGGATCGGCTACTACATCACCATTGTCTAACACAATTTTGTCCGGTACTATATCAATTAAAGTTTCTGCATCTGGTATATCTATATCTTTAACTTGCATTATTGCATTTTGCACATCTCTAACTGAAATTCCTGCATATTTATCTTTTACATCTTTTGTGATTGTATTTTGTACAATTGTTACATATTTTCCTGGAATTGTTACATAGGCTGAATTTATTTTTAAATTTGTTTCTTCTTCGGCATCTTGTATGGTTTTTGCAATGCTTAATGTTATATCTTCTTCGTTTATTATTTTACCTTTCTTTAGTCCACTACATTTATAAGAGGTATTACATATAATCTCGATTTGACCAAAGTTATTTACTTCTCCTACAACCGTGCAAACCTTACTTGTTCCTATGTCAATACCTACAATGATATCTCCGATTGCCAAGTTAATTCCTCCAATTTTGTATTAAATTTCTTAAGTGTATATATATTACATTTTTAGACAAATGTCAATAGGATTTGTTATATTTTTGTAATGTTTTTGTAATATAATTGTAATAAGATAACCATATAAAAACGACATGGTCATATATTCTAATTTTAGATTATTTACAACATGTCGCA
The DNA here is from genome assembly GCA_944388775.1 of uncultured Clostridia bacterium. Taxonomy (GTDB): domain Bacteria; phylum Bacillota; class Clostridia; order TANB77; family CAG-508; genus CAG-269. The sequence continues at coordinate 11,711 of CALXKC010000001.1, forward strand.
TATCTTTATACACTTAAGATTCTACTACATTTTCTTCTTTATTTTTTTCTTTCTCATTATCCTGATTATCTTGTTCTCTAAGTTTTTTAAATTTATCTGACCATTTATCAACATAGTATCTTCTTATGATTGCTAAATTTGTAAACATTCTACCAGCAAAAACTACTATTGCTGCTAAATATATATCTACATTCAATTTTTGTCCTAATATTGTTAATAAAATTGATAAAATTGCATTTCCAAAAAATCCTGTAATAAATATTTTTAAATCAAAATTTTTATTTATAACAGATGTAATTCCACCAAATACCGAATCTAGTGCTGCAATAATCGCTATTGCCAAATAACTTGAATATGTATATGAAATCATTGGAGCATTTATCCCTATAATAGCTCCTAATATACATCCTATTAATATAGCTATAAATATCATTTTCTTCCTCCTTGATTTTCATTATTGAATATATTTTGTTGTTATCTCATCATCATATTTTAATATAGTCATTTTATCCTTTTTTTCTATTGTCACATCATGCCCAATTGTCCTAAGTTCATCAACATATCCACCTTTTCCAACTAAAGCACTTTCTAGATATGATTGATTTCCTATTGCTTTGATTATATATGGTGCTAAAATTCTTTGACCATTAATTCTTACAAATAAGTTATCTGTGTTTGCGTCTATATTAACTATATCTGTCATATTTATAATTCTTTCATCATTTATTGATATAGCTTCTGCTCCGGCTAATTTTAATGCATTTACTATTACAAGTAAATCATCTGCATTTATTTGACTTATCTCTTCATTATCGGTCTCTCTTAATGTAACTATTATTCCTTCTCCTTCAACATCAGTTTTTCCTAAATTCATATTAACTGTAGCTAACTCGTCATCAACCAATTTTTCTGTTTCTTCATTTGACTCTTTTGTCTTTTTATATTCCTCAATTGTACTTTTAACTTCTTCATATTGTGCATTTGTATCATCATATCTTGATTTCCAATTGGCAAGTTCTGTTCTTAGTTCTGTTTCTCTCATATTTTCTATCGAAGTTATATCTGTTTCATTTACAATTTTAAACTGCATAAACATAACTAATACTAGCACAAAGCATGCAATTCCAATTGTAATTGTCATTGTTATCTTACCTTTTTTTATATTTAACTTTTTCTTCATAGCAATTATTTTCTTTACTAAAGGTCACATCTCGCTTTGCGAAACCTTTTCTTTACTCTTTAGAAAAGAATTCCTCCTTTCTATAATATTTTGAACTTTATTATTCTATATTTTAATTAACAGTTTTTGCATATTCATAAGTGATAACGCCTGTATATTTTGGAATTGTAATATTATTTGATTTTTTCAATTCAACACCAACTGTAGCATTTTTTAAAATCTCCAAATATCCTCCAGGTCTTGATAAAGCTACTAACTGTTCTGGAAGTCCTATTGCTTTAATTTCAAATGGTGCTCCAACTTTTTCTCCATTTATTTCTATTATATTTCCACCACAAACTATACTGCTTGTTGGAACTAGTCTTTGGTCATTTATTGATATAGCTTCTGCTCCTGCATTTTTTAATTCATTTATTACACTTAGTACATCTCCATCATGAACCAGTAACTCACTTGCATTTAATACAGAATTTGCATCTCTTGTACTATCGCTTAATGTTATTATTACCCCTGGTCCTGTAACTTCAGTTAGACCAATCATTTTGTTTCCTTGTTGTATTTCTTGTTCTTTTGCTTCTAAATCCTCATTATTTTGAGTTGATTCTTGTCTTACTTTCTCTAATTCCGCTTCTGCTTTTTCTAATTCTTTGTATCTATTTTCGTATCTCTCTTTATATCTTAATACTTCTGCTCTTAAGTTGTTTTCTTCATAATTTTGGCTTACTGTTGAATTTGTACCTTGCACTGTTCTCACTTGTACACATATTCCTAAGGTTAAAGCAAAACACATTATGCCTAGCACTATACTAATTGTTTTCTTATGAGTCATTTTTTCACCTCTTTCATTAAATATTTCCATTCTTAAACTTTTTGTCTAAAATATGGTTGGAATTTATTATTTAAATCTCCATTTACAAATATATCTCCTGCATTTTCTTTTTCTTGTTCTAAAATAGCAACTACATATAACATCTTATTACTTAGGTTTGACGTGTCTCCTAAATGTACATATTTATTTTCTTGCTCTAAATATATAATATATTCATTTTTGTTACTAATGTCAATATTTGTGACCTCTGTGTCTAAATTATTCTCTTTTGCAGAACTCATTATTCTCAAAACATCTTCTAATTTTTCCAAATATTCATCATTTAACCTTTGATTAGGAGAAACTTCTTGTTCTGCTGTTGTTGAATTCAATATTATTGGAAGTCCTTTATTATCCTCAGATATTTCTAAAATATATCCTTGATTATTTATTATAGCATATTTTCCCATATAATCCACACTATATGTTGGAATTCTTTCTTCTATTTCTATTTGAACTGTACTTGGTATTTTTCTATGTACTTCCACACTTTCTACATATGGATTTTCTTTTATTTTTTGTATTACATTATTTGAAGAAAATTTGAATATATTTTGGTCTGTCCTTAATTCAGATAAACTTACAATTGTATCACTACTAACTTGATTATTATTTAATACTTGTATGTCCTTTATGTTAAAAATTGGTGAAGTTAATGCAAAAGTTATTCCTCCTGCAATTACTCCAATTAGTAATATTATTTTTAAAACAAATTTAATTCTTCTATTTCTTTTTTTACGCTTTCTTTCTTGCTTACTTAATTGTTTTCTTCTCTCTTCTTCTTTTTTTAATTTGTTTTTATTAGTCATATTAATGACTTCTTCTGTTTCAAAGTCAAAATCATTATTCTGCTCTCTTTGCATTTTGTTTTGCTTGATTCTTTTTTCTCTTTCTTTCTGCTTCTTTTTCTTCACTAAGTCTTCTATATTTTCTTTTCTAGCTTGTCCATTTTTCATATAATATAAGTTCATATCTGATTCTTTAGACTTCAATTCAAATTCCTCCTTTGCTTAGTTTAGTCACTTTGGGGACAGGTATATCTATAAGGTCCGTCCCCTAATCCCTGTTTTTAGGGATTTTGAGGACCGTCCCTTAATCCCTCTTTTTGATTTCAATTCCTAAGTTATTCAATTTTCTGTCAAATCCTTCATATCCTCTTAAAATATATTCTATGTTATCAACAGTTGTTGTTCCTTTTGCCATAATTCCAGCTAATACTAAAGCTGCTCCTCCCCTTAAGTCTGTTGCTTTAACATTTGTACCATATAATTTTCTTACTCCTTTTATTATAGCGGTTTTTCCTTCTATATTTATTTTTGCTCCCATTCTAATTAGTTCACCGTGTATATTTATACCTATTTTCAAAAATGTTTTCAACTATAATTGATGTTCCTTTTGCTGTTGTTAGAGTAGTTGCAAATATTGATTGCATATCTGTTGGGAATCCCGGATATGGCATTGTTTTTATATCTACTGCTTTTAGTTTTTTTGGTGCTTCAATTTCTATTTCTCTTCTTTGTACTTTTAATTTACATCCTGTTTCTTCTAATTTATTAATAACTGGTGTTATATGTTCTGTATCCACATTTTTTAAAAGTATATTTCCATTCGTTGCTGCTGCTATACATAGAAATGTTCCTGATTCTATCCTATCCGGCATGATGTTATAACTTACATCTTTTAAATTTTTCACACCTTCTACTTCTATTTTATTTGTTCCTGCTCCTTTTATTTTGGCTCCCATTTTGTTTAAAAAGTTTTGTAAGTCTACAATTTCAGGTTCTCTTGCAGCATTTGTGATTATCGTTTTTCCTTCTGCTAAGCAACTTGCAAGTATTGCATTTTCTGTTGCTCCGACACTTGGAAAATCTAAGTCAATTTTTTCTCCTACTATTTTATCACAACTACATGCTATTTTTCCATAGTTTTGGTCAATATTTATTCCTAATTTTTCAAATGCTTTTAAATGTAAATCAATTGGTCTTGTTCCAATATCACATCCTCCTGGATATGAAAATATTGCCTTTCTCTGTTTTCCTATTAATGCTCCTGCCAAAATTACTGATGAACGCATTTGTCTCATTAAATCTTCTGGTATTTCATATTTGTCAATTTTATTTGTGTCTATTACTATTTTATTAGACTTTTTTGTTACATTTCCTCCTAATTTTTTTAATATTTCAAACATCATTTGCGTATCATGTATATTGGGAACATTATATAATGTTGTTTTTCCTGCATTTAAAATAGTTGCAGCTATTATTGGAAGTGCAGCATTTTTTGAACCTGATATTGTCACTTCTCCTTCTGCTTTTTTTCCACCTTGGATTATGTACTGTGCCATTTTTTAATCATCCACCTTGCTTTGTATTTAGGTTTTGGTTTACCTATAACCTTCTTTTTCTATATTTTATGTTTTCTTTACGTAAAATGTGTCTTTATGCAAGATGAATTGTTTTCTCTAGTCATTAAAATATTATATTTAATATATAATATTAAAAGTTATAAAAATTCAATATAAGTTTGAAAATTTAGAACTTTTATTTTTCTCTTTACTTTTATTAGATATTTTGCTATTATTGTATTGAACTACTGAAAGTACGAATGTGCCGTAGGTAGTGTTTTTTATTTTAATTTCTTTTTAGCTTTTGATGAAATTCTTTTATTCTTTTCTTTTTCAATTTGCTTTGCACTTTTACTTGGTGTTGGTAAATTCTCTGGCATTGTACCACCAATTCTTTTTATAGTTTGCCTAACAGCCTGCCCTACATTATGATGTGTTATACAAGCATCATCTTCATTATCTATATTCTTATTTTTTAAAACCTCATCTGTTTGTGTAATTCTAAATAGATTAGCTGCTAATTCTGTACTACTCATATAATCTAATATATCTTCTTTTTCTGATATTCCTTTTCTATTAGCTATATCTTTTGCAGTTTCTCCATTATATAATCCTCTATATCCATAATTATTAAATTTCCCATAATTTTTTACACCTGCTGATTTTGCTGTATCAAATAAATATTTATTTTTATCTTTTACATTTTTTCTAGTATATAATCTTTTCTCATCCTCATTTAATTGTTCATATTCTTGTCTTGTTATTTCTTGTTTTCTAGTTTGTACTGCAAAATAAGTTTGCGCTAATGCTATTGCTTTTTTTCTACTATCTCCATTTTGTGCAATTAAATAACATGCATATCTTGTAAGTTTTATATCATCTATTTCCATTTCAGCATTATTTCCTACTTTTAACACCCTCCCGACGTCGGCAAAGTGTTCCTCTTGTGCAATATCACTACCTTTGCAGGCATCTTTTGCTTTAGTTATTACATTTTTGAAGTTTCCCCATTTACTATATTCCAACATTGTCATTAGTTCTCTAGCATACCAAAATTCAACTCCATTTTCATCTACATGTTTAATACTTTCAAAGTCTTTTTCTGTTTTATTTACTAAATTATTTGCCATGTATATCAACTCCTATCAGTTTTTAAATTGTACTATTAAATTAATATTGTTCTATCATTTCTATTTATATCATATTTATTAATCTTTTTCAATATTTTTACGAATTTTTGTTTTTATTTTTTATATATTTTTAGATAAAAAAAGAAGGTACAGATTATTATTCTATATCCTTCTAATATCACATCTTAATCTTCCTTAATATTATATTTTTTCATTAATTCTTTTGATTTTTTTACTCCCTCTTCCGTTAAATATGTAGATTTTGCTTTATGTGTACTTCCTCCTATTAAGTGTTCATCCTCTAATGCATTAAGTATATCAAAATCATACCCTTTCCATGCTCTATGAAATTCTCCATATGGTTCTTTTTCTATCCACGAGTTTAAATATAATAATAACAATGTTAATTCTTTTATTTTTTCTTCCATTTTCTACTCCCCTAATAAAAATTTTGCATGCTCTTTATAATCTTCTAATCTCATATTGATTTGTTCTAAATCTACAGATGTTCTATCATCATTCCAATTAGAATATCCATTTTCTACCCACTCCTTCATTTCTTGATATCTCTCATGTTTAGGATTATCCAATATTTCTAGAAGTTCTTCATATCCCCATGGTCCACCACAATCTTCTGGTAAATCTGCCATTTTAGCTTTAATGCATATAGGATTCTGTAATTTTATATCTGTTTCAATTACTTTTTCTATTATAATATCATGAATCCAGTTATCTCCAAAATCATATGTATATTTCATTTTCTTATATTCTTTAAAATATTCATCTATTTTTATTTTCTTCGCATCCTTTATCTCATGACCATACCATCCACTATCTTCATCTGGTATTCCTATAAGTTGTCCTTCTTCATGCAATGTTGCTCCAATCTCAAATTCATACATATGATATCCACACCAATCAAATGCAAGCTGTATAATAGCATTTAATTCATGAAATGTTATTCCTGATGGTATTTGTAGCCTTCTCCACACTGGTGGATGTGTGTCCCTAATAGATACTTTTATCTCATAGTATTTATATTTCTTACTTGTTTGAGTATTTTTATCACTTTTAATATTTTTTATATTTCCCTCTAATGAATATATTATTTTATCATCATTTTTTGCTTTCATATATTCTTCATTTATTTGTTTTCTTATTCCTCCGCCCAAACTTATCATATATGGAAGCAAAATTGAATCATATGTTATTACACCTTCAAATGGGATCAGTACTGCTTCAACAAAGATTGGTAATTCAGACGTTGGTATGATTTCAGATATTTCATTTGAAATTCCTACAATTCCATATACTTCTTTTCCTGTCATCATTATTGTATATTTTTTTAAGTGTTTTGCCATAATGAATTTTTTTTCTACTCTATTTTTCCAACTTTCTATGATTTTTAAATCTCTTTCGTTTAAATTTTGAGGATTTTTCTTTATATATTCTTCAATTATACAATTGTCTTTCCATAATCTTTCTCTTATATCTTGTATTTCTCTTGGAGCAATTGGTGTTTTTCCATCCAATTTGTTTAATAATCTTTTGTTTATTTTATACTTATTATTCGTGTAATCTAATAAGTAAAATAATAGTTCATACAATTTGTCCCTTTGTTCTTTTTCTAAATACATTATTTACCTCCTTAAATTTTATTTTATTTATAAACTTATATAACCATTTATCAATACCATTTTGTTATTTGTCATTATTTCAATAATAATTCTAACATAACTTTAAATAAATTTACAAATACTTTTGCATATTTTCTACATCTATACAATCTTCTATAAACTGTTTCTTCAACAACTCTTTAGGAATAATATAATTATATTTACCCGATTTTTGCAAAATATCTGGTATTTCAAATTGTTCTTTATCTATACTCTCATGTTTAATTTTTTCTAATATATTTTCTATTTCTTCTCTACTTTTCTTTGTTTTTACCTCAATAAAAATAGGTATTCCAGCTCTATAAAAAATTTGATTTTCTATTTGTTTTTGTTTTAAACTAAAGCTAAGTGCTAACATTTCTTTAGTTCCTAACCATGGAAAAATTCCATATACTCCTTTTACAATTGTTACAACCTTATTTTCTAATATATTTGTTTTATTAGCTATTTGACGTAGTTCTCTTAACTTATGCACACTATTTAAATCTAAATATCTATATTCTTCTTGCTTGCTTAAAACTTCTTGCATTTTTTTCAAAATCTTAGTATTTACAAATATGTTTCCATCATCATTCCAACCAATTTTAGATATTCCTCCTACTTTTTTAACAAATATTTGTCTTTTTTCTTCATTAATATCTATAACTTTCCAAGTAAATCCTGCAAGTCCAAATTGTTGTCCAACTATATATGGTGTCTGTACTGTTCCAATCTCTTGTGAACCATCCCTTACTGAATATTCTATTGGTGTACTAAAAACTGAAAAAAATTGAAAATTATTAACTTTTCTTTCTCCTTGCATCCCAATCAAAAGATTTCCTTCTTCATCTTTTTCTATTTCTTGTTTTTCTAATAAATATCGCAATAATTTTTGATAATCTTCCTTAGGCACTTTTTTAAAAGCTGTCAATGTTAATATGTATCTTGCTAATTCTTTTGGACTTACTGCACCCATTCCAAACAAAAAACTCATTGTTTGGTGATATAATAAAGAATATGGCAAATCATTTTTTTCTTTTGGCTCTATCCATTTTTCTTTCAAATATAGTTCTATTATTGCAATACATTTGATAAACTCAAAATCTATTAATTGGTAGAATTCTTTTGGTTTATTATCTTTTTCTTCTTTAAATAGAAATAACATTTCAGCAGGTTGTCCTCTTCTTCCGCTTCTCCCGAAGTCTTTGAACAAAGCTAGATACAGTAAATGGTGAACCTGTTTGTACTATTCTATCTAACTTTCCTAAATCTATTCCTAATTCTAAGGTTACTGTTGCTCCTGTAATAGCATTTTCTTCTTCTGATTTCATTTGTTCTTCTGCTTGTCTTCTAAGTGAATTAGAAATATTTGCATGATGCACATAGTATATGTCTTTTGTATTTCGATTTTTAGCTATTTTCTTTAAATGTGCTATATTTTCTTCTACTTCTGATTTTGAATTAGAAAATATAATACATTTTTTATTTAATGTTTTTTCATATAAATCTTTATAATAATCTAAAATTGACGTTTCATCTTCTTTTTCTTCTATTTCATAATATTTAATTCCTAATCGTATCTTCCTTTTTTCTTCTGGTACACTTGGTATAACTGTTTTTCTTTTTGTTCCTGCACTTAGCCATTGTGTAGCCAATTCATAGTCACCTAAAGTTGCAGATAATCCTATTCTTCTTGGTTCTTTTCCAATTATTCTTTGTATTCTTTCTATAATGCACAAAGTTTGCAAACCTCTGTCATCATTCATGAAATAGTGAACCTCATCTATTACAATATATCTCAAATCTGAAAATAGTTTTAATATATTTCCAGGATTTCGCATAAGCATTGCTTCTAAAGACTCTGGTGTTGTTTGCAATATTCCTTTTGGATTTCTTATAAGTTTACTTTTTGCATTTTGTGGTACATCTCCATGCCATTTTGTTACTGGTATATCAGTTTCTTCTAACATTTCTTCTATTCTTATGAATTGGTCATTAATTAATGCTTTTAGTGGACTAATATAAAGGACAGCCACTGAATGACTAGGATTTTCATATATATCTGTTAAAATAGGCAAAAAAGCTGCTTCTGTTTTTCCTGACGCTGTTCCAGAAGCTAATAGTATATTATTCTCTGTATTTAGTATCAAGTCACATGCAGCCACTTGTATTGGTCTTATTTCTGACCATCCATTTCTATATATATATTCCTGAATAAATGGTGCTAATCTTTCAAAAACATTTCTCATACTTAAACCTCAAAATCTTCAAACTCACGATTCTCTTCTTCTTCAGTATTATCTCCTTTTGCAAATTCAAACTTCTCATTTCCAATAATATCAGCAAACGTTTTATTAGGATTTTGATATAAAATATCTAATAGTTCTATAAAATCCCTAATCACTTCTCTTGGTGTAATATTAGTATTTGCACCTACTCTTTCATATTCTATTTTAATAAATTGCATCAAATCATCTTGAGTTAACTCACTCTTGTATTCATGTAAATCTGAATGTATATCTCTCAATTTTTCAGTAAGAATAAACATTTCATCTGGTGTTAGACGTTTTAATCTTATAATAGGTGATAATAAATTAACAGTATCTTCTGATGCAAATTTTCCTTCTGTCAGTCTTGAACGTAATGCATCATAACTAAAGATACCTTTTCGTGTATCTTCCACACATTGTGGAGTTCCTCCCATTATTATTCCTAAATATTTTGCCTTTCCTTGTAAAGTATCATTATACATCATTAAAATCTTTTCATAATTATATTGTCTTGTAACAGATGTTGGAATTCTATATAAATTTACTAATTCATCTATTAACATCAACATTCCTTTATATCCCGCATTTACCAAAAATATAGCAAATAATTTTACATATTCATACCAATTATCATCTGTTATTATAATATTAATTCCAAGCTCATTTTTTGCTTCTGTCTTTGTTGAATATTCTCCTCTAAACCATTTTAGTACCTTTGACTTTTTCTCATCATCAGATTCTTCATATGCCTCATAATACATATTTATTACTTTAGCAAAATCAAACCCATGTACCATACCTTCTAAACTAGAAATATTCTCAAAAATTTTGCTTTTTACCTTTTTAGAAAATTCCTTTTCATCTGCATTTTCTCCAATTTCTTGCATAACTTGTGTTTTTATTCCTGAAATCCATTTTTCTAATATTAATGGAAGTGCTTGTCCGTCTGGTTTTGTTTTTGTTGACATGTTTTGAATTAATTCTTTGTATGTTGCTAATCCTTGCCCTTTAGTTCCCATTAATCTTCTTTCTGGCGAAAGGTCTGCATCTATTACAACAAATCCTCTATCCATGACATGTGTTCTAATAGTTTGAAGTAGGAAACTTTTTCCACTTCCATATCTTCCAACCAAAAATCTGAATGTAGAACCTCCTTCTTCTATAATATCAACATCATTTAATAAAGCTTTAATTTCTTGTTCTCTACCTACTGCTATATATCCGAAGTCCTATTCTTGGTACAACTCCTCCTTTTAAAGAATTCATTAGTGTCGTTGCTATTCTTCTTGGTACTTTTATTGCCATATTTGTTTCATTCCCTTCTTTATTTCTTCTTCATAATCTTCATAAATAGATGACATATCAGATTCTATTACTGTATCACCTATTGTTTCTAGTGCTTTATCATTAATATTAGATATTATTACTTCTAACATTTCATTGTGACTTTGTGCAATTTTCATTATTTTGTTTTCAACATCTTGTTTTTCTAATAAAACATTTATTATTTCTTTTTCTTCTGGATTTAAGTTATATGCAAATTTTTTAAATACATTTTCTTCTTGCGTGTTAGCTACTTCTTTAGGTTTGTCTATTGTATATTTTTTAATTTCGCTTATTTCTTTGTCATTCTCAATACTTTCTTCTCTTACTACACTATTTTTAATCTCTTCATCATTTTCTTCTATAATTAGTGCTTTTTGAATTTCTTCTGATTTTTCTCTAATTTTTGCAAATTGCTCTTGATTAAATACTACCTCTATTTTTTCTTCTTGCTCAAATTCATCTTGTTTTTCTTTTGGTTTTTTAAATATCATCTTTGGGATTTTATTTTCTTCTAAGAATTTAATTGTTTCTATTTGAATAATCTCTTGTAAATTCATTTCGTATATTTTTCGTAAAATATTTCTAGTTTTATCTGAACAATAATATTCTCCAATATCTTTTATAATTTCATTTTTTCCTGGAAGTTTCAACTTTCTATACCCTAAATATTCTCTTATATAACACTCCATTGTTTTTAATATATATCCTATTGTGTTTCTATACTTTCTATTCTCAGAATAAATTGTCTTATTCCACATACCATTTAGACATTCATACTTTTCAATACCTTCAATAATGATTGGTCCAATTGGCTTTTTTTCATGAAAAATATTATAATTTCTAAGTGGATTCCACCAGTATTCTGTTTCATGCTTATACATTAACATTTCTGATAATGAAATATCATTTTCTTTAAATTTTTGATTTAACTTAGTAAAAATTTTTTCTATACATTGATTTAACAGATATCCATATTTTGTTTCTAATAACTTGCTTTTTGCTATTTTATATGTTGAAATTTCATCTAAGAAATCTATCTTATCTGTATATATTCCTTTATTTATGTCTTTTAAATCCTTAGCTTGTGTTTTAATTTCAATAGGAAATTTTTTCATAATTTCTGTATATGGTATTTTAAAACCATTTGTAATGTAAAATTCTTTGATAATATTAGGCATTACACTATCAATCTTTAATGTGCATTGCCTATATCCTTTCCAAAAGTCAATTAATTTTTCTATTACATCATTTTCATCTTTACACCCTATTTGATTTAATAGTTCGTTTATATAAATTTGCTCATATTCCCAGTCTATTAATTCAAATTCACCTTTTCTTATTTTTGTTCTCCACGAAAAATATGTTCTAAAATCAGTAAATGAAAAATTTGAATATGTATAGTCCACTCCAAAAATATTATAACTATTTCTATGAACATTTTTTACTTCATAATTGTCTTCAAAATTTTCTAAATATTTTGCTTGTCTGTAAAAAATTTCATCTTCATCCATTCTCCAATAATTGTCTTTTTCTATTCTTTGAAATTTTCTATAAATTTTGTTTATATCAGTTATATTTTTATCTACTTGAATGATTTTTTCTTCTTTATATGTATTTTTTACATCTTCTGCGCCATACATTATGTATTGGGCAAGCTCTTTTAATACAAAATCTAATTCACTTCTCATTTTTTCATTCCTTTTTTACTTTTTACTTTAATAAAGTTCTCTTTTCGTGATTTTTCGCATTAATTATACCATATGTATGCTCATATTGCAAACAAATTTTTAATTTTACATAATTTTTTTTTGTAGGGTTTTTATTGAATTTCGATTTTTCTATTAAACTCAATTTCATACCATTTATTTAATTCTTTTCTGGTTTTAAAAGCCAAAACATTTTTATCTTTATTTCTCTCAAGCACATCTTTAATTGTTTTTCTCTTAGTATTATTCCAATTAAATGTAAACCTTAAAAATTCCCAATCCATTTTTTCTTTACAACCTGGTATTTCTGGTTTTTCCTTACCTCTACGCTTAAAATATCTTGACAATATACCCTTCATTCTTGCCATTCTAGAATAATTTAAAAATATCACTAAATCTGCAGCTTTCACTCTGCTTTCTAAAGTAGATTGATACGTTCCATCAATAACCCATTTAGGTTCTCCTACCTTTTCTAAAATTATTCTGTCCCTCTCATCTTTATCTCTTGGTTTCCAATTTGCCAGATGATGAATCCCATCTATATGATAAACTGGTAATTCTAGCACCTTTCCCAAATTATCTGCTAAAGTTGTTTTTCCTGTTCCGGGTCCACCTATTATTGCAATTTTAGAAATTTTTTTCACTTTTAACCCCTCCTTTTCCAAACGCAAATATGGCTGAAAAATACAATTACAATTTTTCAACCTCATCTGTTAAATTTTTATTTTGTCATTCTCTCTATTTGTATTTACTTATATCATATTTCCTTTAATTTGCATATACTTTTATATAATTTTATTTTTTTCGTCTTTTTTTGTTTCTAATTCTAAATTTCTCATCTCTCTTGCATTTCTACCTGATATAACTTTTTTACCTGTTTCTTTTTCTAATTGTTCTTTTGCTATCTTTGCTATATTTCCACCTTTAATCACAGAATGTTTTGCATTATTGAATCCCTTTTTATTAGTGCTTTTAGATATTTCGGTAGAAGATGTTTCTGCCAACATATTTAAAACTAATTCCATATTTGTCATATTATCTCGTAAATTTTCTTTTTTTAGCCCTTTTAAATTTTTATATTCTTTTACAGTATATCCACTCCAAACTTGTGTTAAAATATTCGTTAAAATAGCAAAATCTTTACTCTCACTTATTCCTTTTTGTTTCAATTCATCTGTGAATTCTTTTCTTATATCAATAGTCTTTAATCTTTGATTTATCCATTCATCTGAATATCCTTTTTTTCTATATGTATCTAATGCTCTATTAATTGCTATTTCTGGATCATATGTCTCATCTATTCGTTCTTTTCCAACTTGTGCTAACCATAATTTAAGTGGCTCTACTTTCTTTGATGGTATAGATTGTATCAATCTTAAAATTTGCTCTGTAGTCATTACATCTGTTTCTCTAAACTTACCATCATATGCTTTCATTTTCAACTGGTAACAATTTGTTACCAGTTCACTTCCTTCTTTATTTAGTCTCATTTTCAAAGTTTTCCAATATTTTCTTCCTGCTTGATAATCATTATCTGTCAATACAGCAATTATATCTACAACAGAGAAATACCATTTTTCTTGCTCATCATTCCAAGCCACTCTAACGTTTTTATTTTCAAACAATTTTATGCTATTATTTTCTTCCATACAAATCACCTATTTATTCAAATTTTACTTTTCAAAATATTTATCATATGATAAATATTTATTCAAGGGACTAATACTGTTATATTACTACAATTTACTCATTATTTTTTTAATTTACATTAATAATCTTTAGTTTTCACACTTTTTATATTTGTCAAATAATTTTTTAGTTTCATATACTTTTACGTAAATTTATTGCAAAATCCAAATTTATGTCATATAATATGGATTAACATTGAAATAAAAATAGAAGGGATGATTCATTTATGAGCAGACTATCAATAAAAGAACTATATAAAAACTCTAAAGAATATGACAAAAAAGAAATCACAATAGAAGGTTGGGTTAAAACCGTACGTGATTCTAAAACCTTTGGATTCATAGAATTAAATGATGGTACTTTTTTTAAAAATTTACAAATAGTTTTTAATAACAACCTAAACAATTTTGAAGAAATTTGTAAACTAACAATAAGTTCTTCAATTAAAGTAACTGGAACTTTTATATTAACACCAGAATCAAAACAACCATTTGAAATACAAGCAAATAACATAGAAATTGAAAATTTATCAGACTCAACATATCCACTTCAAAAGAAAAAACACTCTTTTGAATACTTAAGAACAATTAGTCATCTACGTCCAAGAGCAAATACATTTCAAGCTGTATTCCGTGTAAGAAGCGTTCTAGCATATGCTATCCACAAATTCTTCCAAGAAAGAGGATTTGTATATGTAAATACACCTTTAATTACTGGAAGCGATGCTGAAGGTGCTGGCGAAATGTTTAATGTTAATTCTTTTGATTTAAATAATATTCCTAAAGATAAAGATGGAAATGTTGATTTTTCAAAAGATTTTTTTGGAAAACCTGCACATTTAACAGTTAGTGGTCAATTAAATGCTGAAACTTTTGCAGAAGCATTTTGCAATGTATATACATTTGGTCCAACATTTCGTGCAGAAAATTCAAATACTGTAAAACATGCAGCAGAATTTTGGATGGTTGAACCTGAAATATGCTTTGCAGATTTAAAAGATGATATGGATTTAGCAGAAGATATGATTAAATACATTTTTAACTATGTACTAGAAAATTGTCCAGAAGAAATGGAATTCTTCAACAAATTTATAGATACTGGTTTATTAGACAGATTAAATCATGTAATTTCTTCTGATTTTGCACGAGTTACATATACTGAAGCAATTGCTGAATTAGAAAAACATAATGATGAATTTGAATATAAAGTTTCATGGGGTGTTGACTTACAAACTGAACACGAAAGATATTTATGTGAAAAAATTTATAAAAAACCTGTTTTTGTTACAGATTATCCAATGGATATAAAAGCATTTTATATGAAACAAAATCCAGATGGCAAAACCGTTGCAGCAACTGACCTTTTAGTTCCAGGAATAGGAGAAATTATTGGTGGAAGTCAAAGAGAAGAAAATTACGATAAATTATTAAAACGTATGAAAGATTTAAATATGCCAATTGAAGAATATGACTGGTATTTAGATTTAAGAAAATATGGTAGTTGTAACCATGCCGGGTTTGGTCTTGGGTTTGAAAGAGCAATTATGTATTTAACTGGTATGCAAAACATTCGTGATGTTATACCTTTCCCAAGAACTCCAAAAAATTGTGAATTTTAACAGGGAGGGATTTGGGGGACGGTCCTAAAAACCCCTGTTTTTAGGGATTTAGGGACGGACCTTAAAATGACAAGTATTAATTTGTAATATTAATACTTGTCATTTTGATTCAATACACATTTTCTATATCCTATTATCTATTCAAGGCTTTTTCCCATATTTTGTTCATTTATTTCTTTCAATCTTTTCTTTCTAAATTCAACTATCTGTCTTATTTGTCTTTCCAAATTTTCTTCTCCTAAATTTCTTCTTTCTTGAACAGTTAAAGACAATTCTGATTTTTTCTCAATTTCTTCTTTTTCTTGCTTCATTGCATTCAAAAGTCTATTTCTATCTTGCTCATTTAAAATATCAAATTTTCTTTTTCCATTATCAGAATTATTATCTTCTAATTCCATATTCTCTAAAACATCAGCTGCATGACTTGATAAGAAACTACCATATTTCTTTAAATTTACATCTATTTGCTTTGCAACAATTCTTAAAACTTTTTCTTCATCATAACTTTCTGGTCTTTTTTCTTTTAATGCTTTCAATATATCAGATAATTGTTTGTCACTAAATGCTTTATCTATTCTATAATATAATTCATCATATGGTTGTAATCTTTTATCAGTTACTAATATTTTTAAAAATGTATTAATATCTTTTTGTGCTAATAATTCTTTACTTTTTATACTTTTTTTAAATAATTCTTTTTTCATTTCATGTGGTAACTCATTAAATGCATCAGCTTTTGTAGCAGTTGATATATCAGGTGCTTCAACAACCTTTTTAACTAATTCAACTTGTGTTTTTTCATCATCTACTGCACCAACTATCAAAGGTATATTTCCTGTTTCCTTCCCTTCAAGTTTTTCATCTATTTTTTCTTCTAAAACTTCATCTGGCATATTTTTTAATTTTTTCTTTTCTATGAATTCTTTTATTCTTTCTATAAACTGTATTTTCATCTTCTTTTCCGCCTTTCTTATATTATATAATCAAACAATAATTAATTTTATGTCACTGATAAATTATATATTCACACATAAAAAAAATCAAGCAATTCACAAAAAAGTTACAGAACTACTTGATTACTTTTTTACAATTTACAACTTTAAATCTCTCATTTATTGCTAGAATATTATATTAAATAACTTTGCAGTACCGCGTAGCGACCAAAAGAGCCTTGTCTAAGGCGAGTGCGATTGAAGCAACCTTCTTTACCGTGAAAAGAAAAATTTATTTTCTTTTACAATCAAAGGTTGCGACAACAAGGTACAAAAAATATTTAATATAATATTCTAGCTTTCTGTCTAATCCCTCTTTCCATAGTATGAATCTAATAGTATTTGTTTTAACTCAGTCACTAATGGTAATCGTGGATTTGCTGTTGTACATTGATCTTCAAATGCTCTATCAGCTAACATATCTACTTTTGCTAAAAATTCTTGTTCATCTATTCCAGCTTCTTTAAATGTGCTTGGAATATTTAATTTTTTATTCATTTCTATGATTTTTTCAATTAAACTATTGATTCCTTCTTCTACAGTATCTGCTTTTAATCCTGCCTTTTTAGCTAATCTATAATATTTTTGATCTGCTATAAAATACTCATATTTAGGAAATGATACAAATTTACTTGGTTTTGAACTATTGTATCTTATTACATATGGTAATAAAATTGCATTTATTCTTCCATGTGGTAAATGGAACTCTCCACCTATTTTATGTGCTAATGAATGGTTAATTCCTAAAAACGCATTTGTAAATGCCATTCCTGCTATTGTACTTGCGTTATGCATCTTTTCTCTTGCTAGCTTATTATCTCCATGTTCATATGCTTCTTGTAAATTTTCAAATACAAGTTCTACTGCTTTCTCTGCTAATCCATCTGTGTAATCTGATGCCATATTTGATACATATGCCTCAATTGCATGTGTTAAAACATCCATTCCTGTATCTGCTGTAACTGATTTTGGCAAACTCATTACTAAATCTGGATCTACTATTGCAACATCTGGTGTCAATTCATAATCTGCTAATGGATATTTTTTATTTTTCTCTTTATCAGTAATTACCGCAAATGATGTTACTTCTGAACCTGTTCCTGATGTTGTTGGTATTGCTACCATTTTACATTTTGTTCCTAACTTAGGAAATTTATATGTTCTTTTTCTAATATCCATAAATTTCAATTTTAAACCTTCAGCATCTGCTTCAGGATGCTCATAAAATAGCCACATTCCTTTTGCAGCATCTATTGGACTTCCTCCTCCTAATGCAATTATTACATCAGGATTAAAGTTTTTAATTAGCTCTACACCTTTTTTGATTGTATCAAATGATGGATCTGACTCTACTTCACTAAATATTTCTGAATGTACATATTGTTGTCTCTTTCTTAAATGATATAAGATTTTATCTACATATCCTAATTTTACCATTCCTTCATCTGTTACGATAAATGCCCTTGTTATATCTGGCATTTTTTCTAAGTATTGAATTGAACCAGCTTCAAAATATATCTTTTCTGGGATTTTAAACCATTGCATATTAACTCTCCTTTTCGCTACTCTTTTTATATTTATCAAATTTACTGATGATACATTAGCTGTTGTTGAATTTCCACCAAATGAACCACATCCAAGTGTTAATGATGGCATATTTGTGTTATATATATCACCAATTGCTCCATGAGTAGATGGAGAATTTACAATTATTCTTCCTGCTTTCATAGTTTCTGAAAATCTTAATATTGTATCCCTATTTTCAGAATGAATAACTGCTGAATGTCCTAATCCACCAAATTCAATCAGTTGTTCTGATTTTTTTATTCCTTCATCTTCGTTTTCAACTATATAATATGTTAAAACTGGGCTTAATTTTTCTTTTGAAAATGGATATTCTCTTCCGATTCCTTCCTCATATACAACTATTACTTTTGTGTCTTCTGGTATCTCAAATCCTGCCTCTTTTGCAATTGTATATGGTGATTGTCCTGGAACATGTGATTTTAATTTATACCCATATTCTTCTGTATAATCAAACATGCTATCTTGTAATTTTTTCTTTTCTTCTGGATTTACAAAATAACATCCTGCTTCTCTCATTAATTTTTCAAATTCTTGATATATGTCTTTATCAACTAATACTGCTTGTTCTGACGCACATATCATTCCATTATCAAATGCTTTAGACATTACTAAATCATTTACTGATGTTTTCAATTTTGCTGTTTTATCAATATAGCAAGGTACATTTCCAGGACCTACTCCTAATGCTGGTTTTCCACAAGAATATGCTGACTTAACCATTCCTGTTCCACCTGTTGCAAGTATTAAGTTTACATCAGGATGATTCATTAACATTCTTGTAGCTGTTATTGATGGCTCTTCAATCCATAATATACAATTTTCCGGAGCTCCTGCTTTAATTGCTGCATCTCTTAAAATTTTTGCTGCAGTACTACTTGATTTTTGTGCAGATGGATGAAATCCAAATATTATTACATTTCTTGTTTTTGCTGCTATTATTGATTTAAACATTGTTGTAGAAGTTGGATTTGTAACAGGCGTAACTCCTGCAATTATTCCTACTGGTTCTGCTATTTCTACATATCCTTCTTCTTCATTTTCACTAATTATACCTACTGTTTTTTCATATTTTATACTATGATATATATATTCTGTTGCAAACATGTTCTTTGTTATTTTATCTTCATATATTCCTCTTTTTGTTTCTTCTACTGCTAATTTTGCAAGTTCCATATGATGTTCTAGTCCTGCCATTGACATTGCTTTTGTTATTTTATCTACTGTTTCTTGGTCTAATTTCATGTATTCCTGTGATGCTATTTTTGCCTTTTCTACAAGTTCATTTATCATTTTTTGAACTTTTTGTTCTTCTTGTGCGCTTACTTCTGCCATTTACTTCGCCTCCTATCTTTAGTTTAACCATTTCAATTATATATTATTACTAAAAAATGTCAAGAAAAATCGCTTTATTTTTCTCGACATTTTTTTGATTTATTCGATATTAATATTTTCAATTTCTTTTCTAGTTAATCCTGTTATTTCAATAATTTCTTCTATTGGCATTTTTCTAGATAACATTTTCTTAGCAATTTCTCTTTGCTTTTTCTTTTTACCAATTTTTTCCCCTTCTTCTCTTCCTTCATTTTTAGCTACATTTATGGATATACTATAATTAAATTCACCTTTTAATCTTGCTTCATACAACTCCCTTTCTCTTTTGTCCATACTCATTGTATCCACAATTTCTATTGCCTTTTTTATTTCTTTGTTATCTTTTTCTGCCATCTCTATCTTTTCCTCCTCTCCTATTATTGTCCACAACCATTGTTCTATTTTATTCTCTACTCCTGGATTTTTCTTTTTAAATTTTGGTAATTCTATAAAATGCATTTCTACACTTTCTGTTGCTATTTCTTCTTCATCACTATATCCCATATCTACATATTCATTTTCTCTTGTTTTTTCAAATTTCATTTTTGCTACTTGATGATAACTATTTCTCTTATAATACTCAAAATTCAAAAAATTTATTACAATAGACTTCTTTAATTCAGCATAATCTTTTCCTATTTGTAACTGTCCTGCTACATTCTTGCTTAAATATACTAAACTTCTATATTTTATATTATGCTCATTTGTCATCTGCATTTCAATGTCAACTATTGTTTTCTCATCCAATTGTGCCTTTATGTCTAATACACTTAGTTTATCCTCTATTGCTTCTTTCTGTATCTCGGGATTTTGTACCTCTACTTTTTCTATTTTTATATCTAACACTGCTTCTAATAAGTCTTTTAATATGTTTTCATTTCCTTCTTTTGCAAATACTCTTTTAAATACATAATCATTTGTTAATGGTAATCTTTCTACTGTTTTATTTATATTATTCAAATTATTTTGCTCCTTCCTATTTTACCAGAAATATTAATATTATTCAATACTTTCTGCGTAAATTTTTATGTATTAGTAATTGTAATAATACATTTATATTTAAACATATTTTTTAAACTTCTATAAATTTTCACGTGAATTTTTTTGGATAATTTTAAACACAAGTTTCACTTTTTCAAATTTCAATTCGAACTATAATATTTCAAGAATAAATAAAAATCTAAAATCATTAATCTAAAAAATTTGATGCATAAAATGACTGCCAATTACAATTACTTTTTATATATTACCAAAAAATGTCAAAAAAAAGCAATGGTTTTTATATTATTTTTTATAAAAACTCATCGCATTTTTCGACATTTTTATTAGTTCTGATATAAATAATTTTGTGGGTTTACATGTTCTCCATTAACTCTAATTTCTAAATGTAAATGAGGTCCTGTTGAATTTCCAGTAGAACCAACTGCTGCAATCACATCTCCTGCTTCAACTTGTTCACCAACTTTTACATACATTTTACTTGTATGAGCATACCAAGTTTCAACACCATTTCCATGGTCCACTTTTACTAAATTACCATATGAACCATCATAACTTGCAGATATTACAGTACCTGCTGCAACAACCTTAATTGGTGTTCCTTTCGTTGCCGCAATATCTAAACCTGTATGTGTTGATTTTCTAATTCTACTATTTGCGCCATAACGTGATGTAATTCTTCCATCAATTGGCGTTACTGCCAATTTTATTCCATTAATATCTGGAAGGCTATTTATTCTTTCCTCTTCCTCTTTTTGTTTTTGTTCTTCCTCAATTTTTTCAGCAACTATAGTTTGAGTCTCGGTTTTAGCTACTTCTAAATCAGAAGTATTAACTTCTTCTTCATTTTCAGTATATTTTTCTATAATTGTCAAATCTACATCTTGTTCACTATTATTTTCTTTTATTTCATTTACAATCTCTTCTGCTTCTCCAATTGTGTTAACAGATTGTATTGTTTCATTTTTATATGCTACATCATAATATTTATATGTTACAACTACTTCATCTTCGATTTCAGTTGCAATTTCTTTTTCGTTTGTCTCAAGTGTTCTATTAATAAGTTTTAACTCATATTCTGGCTCTTCAGATAAATTTATACTGTCAACATTTTTTGTTTCTCCACTAATAATTTCATTTTTCAAATTCTCTTCAAATGATTGTATATTTTCTATATATCCTAATTCTTCACCAGATATGCTTACTTTATAGACTGGTCTATATTTTATTAGTACAATCGCGATTATAAAACCAAAAGCTATAATAGCAATGTTAAAATACTTCATAACTTCTTTCGTATAGTATTTTAATCTATTTTTTAAAATAAACTTCACTCTCCTTTTTGATGCTTTTTTTAACGCGACTAATGTATATTATACTATATATTCTTTACAAAATCAAATTATGTATACATATTTTTATATAATTTGTCAACTTTAGCCTTAATTAATCTTTTTTAACTATATTTTTTCCATATTTTTCTCACATTTTCTTGTTTTTCCTTGCTTTTTCTTACTTTTTCTTTAGATGTACTTGCAAATTTTTTTAAAATAATTTAACCTATAAGTTATATATGCATTTTTAGTTTCTGTAAATTTAAACTATAAAATGCTATTATATGCATATAATAAAAATAGGAAGGTGATAAAAATGGCTTTAGATTATACAGTAATCGGTCAAAGAATTAAACAAGCAAGACTTGCAAAAAATTTAACTCAAGAAGATTTAGCAGAAAAAATTGATATATCAGTAGCTTTTTTAAGCAGAGTAGAAAGAGGTAATTCTCATATAAATTTAAAAAGATTAAATCAATTATGTGGTTTATTAGATGTAACAGAAGGTTACCTTTTAAATGGTGCATCTAGTAACTCTAAAGAATATCTTGATAGAGAATTTGCAGATTTAATTAAAAACTGCTCTCCTGCAAAACAAAAATTAATATACAATGTTGCAAAAACAATTGCTGATACTGACTTAGACGAAGAGTAATTTAATATATTAAAATTTCCAAGTAATTCTGAAATTTATTTATTGAAAATATTCAATAGATATAAAATTCAGAATTATTTTTTATGCACACATATATTTATTTTTTTCTTATTTATTATTTCAATCCTCAAATTATGTTATTTTCTTATACATGATATTTTATGTATTATATTTGTTTTATATAAATTTTATCTATTTTTGTAAAATTATATCGTGTTTACGCCATTTTTGTCGTACTTTTTTCATTTTCTATATTGTATAATATTTTTATACTTTTACTATGGAGGTAAGAAATGATTCGTCAATATAGATTACAAAATAAATTAACTCAAGAAGAATTAGCTGAAGAAATTGGTATTAGTTGGCGTCAATTACAACGTTTAGAGCATAACGAAGAAAAAACTAGAATTTCTACTTTCAAAAAAATTGTTAAAGTTCTTAAAATTCCAGATGATGAAGTTTTAAGATTTATAAAAAATAAATAATGTTTACAATCCTTATTTTAAACACCTAAAATTTTCTTTTATAGAAAATCATGGTGTTTTTATTTTTTGTTGCAAAAGCAACAGTCTTTTTCTGTTTTTATTATTATGATTTTGTTAAATCAAATTTAGTTACTGTTATGAAAGATTATTTTGACAAAATCACCTATTTTCATTGCATAACTTTTATAGCTATGATATTATAAAAAATGGTGAATTTGTCAATACTATAAAAGACAATAAATTTAAATTGAATAAAAAATATATAAGGAGGTATATTATGAAATTTGAACAATGGAATGGATTTACACTAGGAGATTGGCAAGACGAAATAAATGTAAGGGAATTTATACAAAAAAACTACACACCATATGAAGGAGACAGCTCTTTTTTAGCAGGAGCAACCGAAAAAACAAAAAAACTATGGGATGAAGTTTTAGAATTATATCAAAAAGAACATGATTCAGAAGGTGGGGTACTAGATATAGATACAAAAACTGTATCTACAGTTTCTAGCCATGAAGCCGGATATATTGATAAAGACTTAGAAGATATAGT
Organism: uncultured Clostridia bacterium; assembly: GCA_944388775.1. Classification (GTDB taxonomy): domain Bacteria; phylum Bacillota; class Clostridia; order TANB77; family CAG-508; genus CAG-269. Next base: position 35,475 of record CALXKC010000001.1, read on the forward strand.
TGGACTTCAAACTGACGCACCTTTAAAAAGAGCTATCATGCCTTTTGGAGGGATCAGAATTGTAGAAAAATCATGTGAAGCATATGGAAGAAAAGTAGATGATGAAGTTGAAAAAATCTTCCATAAATATAGAAAAACACACAATGATGGAGTATTTAGTGTTTATACACCTGATATTAGAGCTGCAAGAAGTTCTCATTTATTAACAGGATTACCTGATGGATATGGACGTGGAAGAATCATTGGAGATTATAGACGTGTGGCACTATATGGTGTTGATGTTCTAATAGATGAGAAAAAAGATGAATTAGAAGTTTTAAATGTCGATGAAATGACTGAAGAAGTTATTCGTGAAAGAGAAGAAATTAGTGAACAAATTAAAGCTCTAAATGAATTAAAAGTTATGGCTTCAAAATATGGTTTTGACATTTCTAAGCCTGCAAACAACGCAAAAGAAGCTGTACAATGGTTATACTTTGGATATTTAGGAGCAATAAAAGACCAAAACGGTGCTGCAATGAGTTTAGGAAGAACATCAACTTTCTTAGATATCTATTTTGAAAGAGATTTAAAAAATGGTGTTATAACTGAAGAAGAAGCACAAGAAATTATGGACCATTTTGTTATGAAATTAAGATTAGTACGTTTCTTAAGAACACCTGAATATAACGAACTATTTAGTGGAGATCCAGTTTGGGTAACTGAAAGTATTGGTGGTATGGGAATTGACGGTAGAACCTTAGTTACTAAAAACTCTTTTAGATTACTACACACATTAGAAACTTTAGGACCTGCTCCAGAACCAAATATGACAGTTTTATGGTCAACAAGACTTCCAGAAGGCTTTAAAAGATACACAACTGACTTATCTATAAAAACATCATCAATTCAATACGAAAATGATGATTTAATGAGAATCACTTTAGGAGATGACTATGGAATCGCTTGTTGTGTATCACCTATGAAAATTGGTAAACAAATGCAATTCTTCGGTGCAAGAGCAAACTTAGCAAAAACTTTACTATACGCAATCAATGGTGGTAGAGATGAAATGTCAGGAAAACAAGTTACACCAATCTTTGCACCAATAACTTCTGAATATTTAGATTATGACGAAGTAATGACAAAATTTGACCAAATGATGGATTATGTTGCAAGAATTTATATAAAAGCATTAAATGCAATTCATTATATGCATGACAAATATTCTTATGAAGCAATTGAGATGGCATTACATGATAGAGAAATATTAAGAACAATGGCTTGTGGTATAGCTGGATTATCTGTTGTAGCAGACTCACTATCTGCAATAAAATATGCAAAAGTTAAAGTAATCAGAAATGAAGATGGACTTGCTGTTGATTATGAAGTCGAAGGTGACTTCCCAAAATTCGGAAATGATGATGATAGAGTAGATCAAATAGCAGTTGATATCACAAAGAAATTTATGAATAAATTAAGAAAACATCAAACATATAGACATTCAAAACACACTTTATCAATATTAACAATAACTTCAAATGTTGTATATGGTAAAGCAACAGGAAATACTCCAGATGGAAGAAGAGCTGGAGAACCATTCGGACCAGGAGCAAACCCATTACATGGAAGAGATACAAATGGAGCTTTAGCAGTAATGAATTCAATTGCAAAATTACCATTTGACTCAGCAGAGGATGGAATATCATACACATTCTCAATAACACCTGGAACACTTGGAAAAACAGAAGAACAACGTGTTACGAACCTAATTACAATGCTTGATGGATATTTTAAACAAACAGGGCATCATATAAATGTAAATGTATTTGATAGAAGCCTATTAGAAGATGCAATGGAACATCCTGAAAAATATCCACAATTAACAATAAGAGTATCAGGATATGCAGTACACTTCACAAAATTAACAAGAGAACAACAATTAGACGTAATACACAGAACAATTCACGAGAAAATTTAGACAGGGATTAAGGGGACGGTCCATAGTCATATGAAAGGAAATTTATCATGAATAATACTAACAAAGATTTACAATACTACGCCAAAGTTCACTCAATAGAATCTTTTGGAACTGTTGATGGTCCTGGGATTAGATTTGTATTATTTTTACAAGGTTGCCATCTTCAATGCAAATATTGCCATAATCGTGATACTTGGGACATTAATGGCGGACATTATCAATCATTAGATGAAATATTAGATAAAATTTTGCGTTACAGAAACTATATTCAGCCAGACGGTGGAGTTACTGTAACTGGCGGAGAGCCATTACTTCAAGTTCATTTTTTGATAGCTTTATTCACTAAATTAAAGGAATATAATATTCACACTTGCATTGACACCTCTGGTATGGTTGCTTTAACTGATGATGTTAAAAAACTTCTAACTTTAACTGATTTAGTCCTATTAGATATTAAGCATATAGATAATGAAAAATGTAAGTCTTTAGTCGGTGTTGGAAATAAGTTGGAATTAGAATTTGCAAATTATTTAAGTGATAATAATATCCCTGTTTGGATTAGACAAGTTTTAATTCCAGGATATACTGATGATACTAATGATTTACTAAAATTAAAAGATTTTATAAATTCTTTGTCTAATGTTCAAAAAGTTGAAATTCTTCCATATCATAGTATGGGAAAATATAAATGGGAAAAGCTTTGTCTAAAATATGAATTAGATGGTGTAAGAGATGCAAATAATGATGATGTTCAAATAGCAAAAAAAGTTCTGGGAATTACCTAGAACTTTTTTTGTATTAATTTTAGTGTGTTTGAGTTTTCGGATTTTATTTAATCAGAGAAAAACATTTCTAATAATTCTCCGGTATTATAAGCTGTAAAAATATCTGCATGACATGAATGTTCTGCACCTAAAAATTCCACTAACTTATTTGCAAGTTCCTTATACTCGCCACTGATTTTTTTAAGTGAGTCTATAACCTGATACCAATCTTTTAATACATCAATATCACTTATTCCTGCCATCATGCAGACAAAACAAAATTGTAATGCATCATCTGGATATATCTCGAAATTGTCTTCATTGATATAATATTCCCTTTTTTCTAAAGCTACTCTTACTTTCTGTCTAAAATCAAACAATTTTTCAAAGAGTTTCTTTTTTTCTTTGGCATAAACTGTATTGACTTTTATAATTCCACCTTCTTTTTGTGCATCAATCAGTTTTTCTACAACCCTCTCTTCATGAAACAACCGTATCATTTCATTAAGTCTTTCTTCTGGTTTCATTATTTACCTCCTATATCTTTTATAGTCATAAATTGATTTTTACTCAAACACTTCAACCAATTTATGTCCACTATTATAATACAAAAGTTTAAGAATTTCAAGTCGAATTAAAAGCCTATTTTAAAACTATATAAAATTTTTATCCAAAATCAAAATTAGAGGTCCGTCCCCAAATCCCTAAAAAGAGGGATTTTAGGTCCGTCCCCTAAATCCCTCTTCTCCTACATTTCTAATAATTTCAAATCAACATTTTCCATCTTATATTTTCCATTAACTAATTTAAAATCAACCAAAGTATTTTCCAAAGTTTCTTGATTTTGTCTTAAATCTGTTGAAAAATATAATTTAATTTGTGGTATTTCTACTTGATTTTTTACTATTTCTTTAAAACATTCTGCCATATGTTTTTCATCTTCACAAATTAGTATTAATTGTGGCATACCATTAAATCCTGAATCTCCTGGTACGAAGTTTTCATAGAAATCTTTATATAATCTCATTTTCTCAACTAATTTCTTTTGCCAATCTTGTTCTCTTCTTACTACCTCGAAAACAAATTGTATTGATTTTCTATTTTTAGTTAATTTAACAGCTCCACCTGTTGCCTTAAATAATTTACCTGCAGATTTTGCAGTTATTGCTGGTTTTACTGTATAACTATCAAATGCCTTTACCTTTCTTAAATATGCAATAATTGTTTGATTTCCAGCTAATCTTTTCTTAATCATTGGAACTGGTTTTGTATTATCTGATGGTTGCCATTTACATTCAATTTCCTTTGAATTTAATAAATATTTTCCCATCTTCTCTAAGCAATATATACGATAAATTCCCTTTCCTTCATCAGATGTAAAATAATATCTTGTCAATATCTTTGATTTTACTAATTGGTCCAATTTATTATTTAATTTGTCTTGTGATTTAGGATCAATTCCTTTAATCTCTAACATTTGATATAATTGTCTTGAAGTAATAAATTCAAATTCATTTACTAATTCTAAGATTGCAAAATGAATTTCATTTATATGTCCAATGTTAATCTTATGTACAATTTGATTCATTGAAACATATCCGTCTTTTCCATCAAATGTTTTAATTTCTCCTTCTCTTATTGCAAAAGGTGATACTTGTGCTTTAATTTGGTTATCTTCAACCATTTTAATTCCCCCTTAAATAATTAGAATTTTCTATTTATAAATTGATAATTTTATTTTCTTCTTTTGTTTATCTATTTTCTTTATATAGACATCAACTACTTGTCCATATTCTAATCCTTCTTCATATTCTGACATACCAACTAAATTAGGTGTTAATTCAATAAATATGCCATTTTTATTTTTTTCTGTTTCTCTAACTATTCCTTTTGCTTTTGTGCCTTGTTCAAATTTTTCTGCATTTTCTTCCCAAGTTCCAAGAGTTTCTTTATATGATAAAATTACTTTACCATCATCTCTATTTATAGATTTTACCACAACTTGGACTTTTTGTCCAATTTTTAGCCTTTCAGAAGGACTTTTTATTCTTGCTATTGATAAATCTTCAATATGTGCTAAACCTACTACTCCTCCGCCAATCTCTATAAATGCCCCATAAGGTCTGATGTTTTTAACAATTCCTTCTACTCTTTGCCCTACTTGTAATTCATTTTTCACCCAATTCAAAGCATCTTGTTGAACTTCTTTTCTGGACAAAATCACATTATTTTTATCTTGCTGAACATCTTTTATTCTGAACTGAACAAATTTATGAACTTTTCCTGTACATAAATTTGTTTTTGGTAATCCAGTTTCCTCAAGATTTATAGCTTCAACTTCTTGTCTTGGAATTATTCCTGTAATTCCTTTTCCTAAGTTTATATGTAGATTATAATTCTCATCACAACTTTTAACTAGTCCCTGCAAGGTTGTTTGATTTTCTTGACAGTCCTTAATATCTTCTACTGTATCTAATTTTGTAATCTCGTTATTCCATCCTTCTGGTATAAATTTAAATGTATTCATTTGTTATTTTCTCCTTATTCTTTCGTTTGTTCAATTATATATTTTTTGATTTTATTTTTCAATATTTTGCATTATTTTTTTAAAATTCTTTTAACTTCATTTTGATTCAAAAATCTCCATTTTCCTAATGGCAAGTCTTTTACATCTATTCCTGCTATTTTGCTCCTATGCAAAGCTAACACTTTATGCCCTACCGCTTCACACATCTTCCTTACTTGTCTATTTTTCCCTTCATGAATGGTTATTTCTAATCTTGATTGATTTTTTTCTTCATCTATTTTTAATATTTTCACTTTAGCTGGCTTTGTTATATATGTCTCTTTATCCTCTATTTTTACGCCATCTCTTAATTTTTGTACCGCCTCATCAGTTACTTTGCCCTTAATTGTAACTGTATATGTTTTATCTATTTCATGTTTTGGATGTGTTACCTGATATACAAAATCCCCATCATTTGTTAAGATTAATGCTCCTGATGTATACATATCTAATCTACCCACAGGAACAATTCTTTCTTTAACTTTGACTAAATCTAAAACTGAATCTCTATTAAATTGGTCTTTTACTGTTGTAACATATCCAATAGGTTTATTTAACAATATATAAACAGATTTATTATCATTTTGAATTTGTTTATTATTATATAATACAACATCTTTTTGTGGATTTATTTTTGTTCCTAACTCTGTTACAACTTTTCCATTTACTTTTATTTTTCCCTGAAGTATTAATTCCTCAGCTTTTCTCCTTGACGTAATTCCACAATCCGCTATAAATTTTTGTAATCTTACTTCTTCCATTTAATTTCTCCCTTTCAGGGATTAAGGGACGGTCCTTTAAATCCCTGTTTTTAGGGATTTTAGCTCCGTCCCCTAATCCCTGTTAATTAATTCTTTCATATACTCCGGTAATTCCGCTTCTAACTTCATTTTTTCACCTGTAATAGGATGTCTAAATTCAAGACTTTTAGCATGTAAAGCCTGTCCCTTTATCCCCCACTTATTTTTACCACTAGAATATGTACTATCACCTATAATTGGATATCCAATTTGAGCTAAATGCACTCTTATTTGATGTGTTCTTCCTGTTTCAATATTTACCTCTAATACTGTATAATCTTCAAATCTCTTTAATACCTTAAAATGCGTTATTGCCTCTTTACCTTTTTTGGTAACTGCCATCTTCTTTCTATCTTTGTCACTTCTTCCAATTGGCATATTTATTGTTGCTTGATTTTCTTTCACAACTCCTCTAACAATTGCAATATATGTTTTTTTAACTTCATGATTTTTTATTTGTTCACTTAAATTAATATGTGCCTTATCATTTTTAGCTACAACTATAATTCCAGATGTATCTTTATCAAGTCTATGCACTATTCCCGGTCTTATTTCTCCACCTATTCCAGATAAAGAATCTTTACAAATTGCCATAACTGCATTTACAAGTGTACCATCTGGATTTCCATTTGCAGGATGCACTACCATACCTTTTGGTTTATTTACTACTATAATATCATTATCCTCATAAATTATATCTAATGGTATGTTTTGTGCTTTTAACGAAATCTCCTTTGGCTGTTCTTCTTCCAATGTAATTTCATCATTTTCTTGCACTTTATATGATGGTTTAACTTTTTTATCATTTACTTTAACCTTTTCTTCTGAAATTAACCTTTGTATTGCAACTCTTGATAAATCTTCATTTTTTTCAGACAGATAACTATCAATTCTTTTATTTTCTTCTTCTTTTTCTACAATAAACTTTTTCACTTTAACTTCCTCATCTCTATATTACTCTCTCATTTTAGACTAATTCTTTTCTTAAATAAAATTATAACTATTTTTCAGTTTTTCTTCTTAATTCTTTTGCAGTAAAATAAGTGAATTTTCCAACAACTAAAATCCAACCAACTAAAACCAATATATCTGCTATGTTAAACATTGGTAACCAATCTATTTTACTAATGTTTATCCATTCCAACACATATCCTCTTACAATTCTATCTATCAAATTAGATATTCCGCCCAGCGATTATAAAACTAAGAAATACTTTCAATACCTTATCAATAAACTGATTTTGTGACAACATAAATCTTGTAATAATAACTATTATTATTAGATTAGTAACTATATACATCATCCCTGAATTTGGATCTTCTTCAGATATTGAATAGGTATTTTGTTCAATATTTATATTTCCTACTTTTTGAATAATGATTTTTGATATTTGGTCAATTACTATTATTGCAATAATTATTGAAATTATTGCAATATCGAATTTATTAATCTTTTTTACGTTTTTCAATTTGATTTTAACTCCTTCAAAGTAATTAATTAAATTTCAAATAACTTAAGTGAAGATATGTCCCCAAATGGACAAAAATGTCCAAACGGAAACGTCCCTAAACGGACACTCTCTCATAAATTACAAAATAATCATCTTTGTATAATTCTTTATAATGTGGATCATGCGTTTTCGTTATTATCATATTCATTTTAGAATTTCTATATGTTATTACATGTGTTATATCATATTTTTCAAATACATCTTCATAAAACATTCCAATACTTGATGTATCTATAAAATCCATAAATATATCATCTACTACTTTTCCGTTAAATTCTGGTGAATATAAATCCGCTCTTGAATCTATAAACACTGGTATTCCTCTAAACAACATATAACTTCCATAATTGTATTCGTTATAAAATCTTGCTGTTCCTAAATCAATGTTCTCTAATATATAATCACATGCTGCAACTGGATATGCTGTTTCATCTATATATGTGTCATCAAATTTATCTTTAGCAAAATAATAACTTAAACTTAAAACCACTAACGTTAATAAAGTTATTCCTATTTTATTTGTTAATACTTTTACTGCATTTTTATCTAAGTCTTTACTATATATTCTAACCATTTCCATTAGCAGTTTTCCTAAAACAACACTTCCTATTATTGCAAACATTGTTATTTGTCTTCTAGAATCTAACATTAGGTACAATAATCCACCAATCATAAATAAATCACATAATCGTATTTTTGCCTTTGTAAATGTTAAAACTGCTAAAAATAAGATTATTGCACACATAGCATCGACATCATCAGATAATGTCATTGGTAAATGCTCATTGATATTTTGTGTTGTATTTCCTTGCATTGTTTTATATAAATATGTGTAAGGTGTATCTCCTATTGGCGTTAATAATCCTGTAAATAGGCATATAATCATTACTAAAATTAGCCATTTTACATTTTTATTTTTTACTAATTTTATTTTATATGGATTTTGCAATTCTTTTGTTCTCTTAATTTTTACCTTATCTACTTTTTCTTCTAATTCTTTTAATTTTTGTTTTAATTTTTTAAGTTTTTCGTTATTCTTTTTACTCTTTTCTAAAACATTTATTTTATCTTTTAAGAAAAATATTTTGACTTTTTTATAAAGTATTGTGTCTGCTAACACTGCAATTATATATTCTGCAATATATGGCAAATACAATACAAAATAGAATGGATATACTGCTGAATGTAAATTTGCAATTAATATTGGTATTATAATTAGCCCTACTGCATATCTCTTCTTTTTTGTTTCTAGAAATTTCTCTATTAAGAATATTGTTAATATAAATAATATAAATGTCACCAATTGGGCCCTTGCTGCAATATATCCTCTTATTACATACATTACCCCTATTGTAATAAAAAATGAGAAAAATTGATTTTTAGCTATTTTCGTATTTACTAGATATATAGACCAACCCAATATCACTGATAATATACATGTTGATATATATATACCTGTAAATCCAAAAAATGTATATACAAAATATGTTATTAAATCATAAAGCCAATGTGGGTATGTATAAGGTAAATCTTCATGCCAAGAAAATGGATCTTGCATGTCTATCCCATAATTTGCAATATGTTCTCCGATTTTTATAGTATAAAATGTATCATTTTGCAATGTTACAGGTGTTAATGCAATACAAACTATTGCAATTAAAACAAGTGCAATAATTGTAAATTTAGTAGTTGATTTCATTTTCTTTTTATCCATCTTTTCATTCTTTAAATTACCATTCTCAGTTTTATTTTTATTACTTTTTGCTACTCTCTCTTTTTTTTCTTTATTCTTTCCCTTTAAAAAATTATTACTGATATTTTCAAAATTAGCCATACTTTTTCATTCCTTTCATGCTTTACATTATATCAAAAAAAGTTTCAAAAGACTAGCCCTTTGAAACTTTTAATATATATAATTAGCAATCCTTTTATTTTAAACAGCTTCTTGATTTTCTGTTTCAATCTCATTTTCATTATCTTTTTCTTCTACAACCTCTAAGCTACCAATTGAAACTTCATATGCAACTCTTGTTTCTACACTTCCATCTTCATGTTTTTTCTCATAAGTTCTTGATTGAACTCTTCCTACTACCTTTACTTGAGTTCCAACTTCTAAGTTTTGGCAAAATCTTGCATTTCTTCCCCAAGCAATACATGGGATATAATCTGATTTGTTATATGCTCTATTTACTGCAAGTAAAAGGTCTGAAATTTCTCTACCAAATGGTGTTTGACGATATATTGGTTTCTTACAAATATAACCTACTAATACAACTTCATTAGTAACTATATCCTTTCTAACTATATCATTTTCTTCTTCTTCATTTTCCTCAACTTCCATAATGTCTTTAGCAAATACTGTTAATATTAGTCTATTCTTCTCATTTTCATAACTATTGTATGATCTAAATTGACCTTTTATTAATAGTTTGTTTCCTTCTTGTAAAGTATCTTCTTTAATTAATCTTTCTGATACTGTAATTGGTATAATGTCTGAATTTCCACTTAATCTTGGTATTGATAAGTTGAAAATATAAAATCTCTCTCCATATATCTCATGGCTAAATTTCTTTTCTCCTGTAACTTTTCCAACTAATGTTAAATAGTTGTTTTCTAAATAATTTGTATCCAATGTTTTTTCCTCCCTATTTTATAATTTTATCAATTGTATTTCCCCTTGAACGATTAATTACAGTTCTTATTATACACTATTTTTTTGGATTTGTCTACATAAAAAGTTAAAAATATTCAAAAAAGTTAGATTTTTCCTATATTTTTTCTATTATGGGATAATTATATAACCTTAAAATGGTATATAAAATTAAAATTTCATCAATTTTCAATTTACTTTCTTCTTCTTTTTTTATCCTTCTTTCTTCAATTTCTATCTTATTTGCATATTTATTCTCTATACTTTTTTGCCAATAAATTAGAATATCATCTTCACTGTTACTAGAAACTGTTACAATAGCATTTTGATTCATTCCACATGTGATTAAATTTTGCACTTCAAACTCTTCCAAATTTTCATTTAAATCTGTATTTATTATTACATATTTTGCTTCTTTACACATTTTTTTCAATTGATCTTTTAACTCTTCACATTTTTCTAAATCATTTTGAATAATTATTGTATCAAATTTTATATTTTTCATATTTTCTAGGCTTTTTGAATTTATATGAAGCACATTAATTTGATTGTCTTTCTTGGCAATTTCTGTCTTTATTGTTTCGAAACATTTTTTATTTGCAACAATACCGATTAATACCATTATCCAACCCCTTAAATTTTAATCAAACCAATTTATCACATATGTTTTATACTACTTATATTATTAACAAATTTGGTAATTTTATACATACATTTTTTTAATTTATTTTCCAATCAATATTTGTGTTCCATTACTATTAATCGTATAACTATCCAAATATATTAAATCTGACACCTTTACAACCTCAAAACCTTTTTGCTTAATATTTTTGAGCAACATATCCAAACTATCTGCTGTATGTTTTGTTCCATTATGACTTAATATTATATCCCCTGCTTTTATCTTGCCATCTAATCTACTCCACATTTCTTCACCAGTTAGTCCAGTATAATCTAAAGTATCTAAATTCCATTGAATTGTATAATATCCTTTGTCATTTGCGGCTTGTATTACAGTATTGTTATATTCCCCATATGGTGCTCTATATATTTTTGTTCTTGTGCCAGTAATTTTTTCAATCTTATCATTACTTTTTTCTATTTCTTCTATATTTTGCTCATAACTCAAATTATTGACATGTGGATGTGTGTCACTATGACTTGCTATTTCATGCCCTTCGTCATATATCTTTTTTACTGCTTCAGGGAATTTTTCTATCCAATCTCCTACCATAAAAAATGTTATTTTTGTATCATTGTTTCTTAAAACTTCTAATATCTGGTCTATGTCGTCTGCATTCCATGCACAATTCATTGTGAATGCCACTTTTTTCTCTTCTGTTTGGACATTGTATATTGGTAATAATTTACTATTTTCAGATGATGTTGTTATCGCTTCGTCTTTGTTTCCTATTGTTCCGGCAATACAGAATAGTATTACTACTGTTATTATTGATACTAAGTATGTACATATTTTTTGTTTGTTAAATACAAAGAACATTTTTAAAACCTCCAAGTTAAAGCTACTTAATTGTATGCTTTTACTTGGAGGAAAATTCCTAACATTTTATTTTTTGCATTCATTTATCTAATATTTTTCTATAATCTAATTAGCTTTTTCTAAAACTAAGTGACATATCCTCACCTCTATTTTTAACTATTACTATTATCTAATATCTTTTGTAAATCTGCTTTCAATTGTACAATATCATTTGTTACTATATCCCAAATAAGATTTAATTTTATTCCCTCATAATCATGAACGATTTTGTTTCTTAAATTTTTTATAATAATCCATTCTATATTAGGATATTTTTCCATTGTCTCTTTACTTATGTTCTTGACTAATTCACCTATTTGGCTAATCGCAAAAATAGTGGCATCTACTTTTTCCTCATTACTTGAAAATGATTGAAAATCGCACCCGTCAGTATATCTTAATGCTTTATCTATATATTCTATCATCTTTTTTAATGACATATATTCTTTATTTTTCATATACAACAACTCCTGTTTCTTTTATTTCCTTGTCAATTGATGAATCTTTTATTATTTCATATTTTTCAAATCCATCAATATTTTTTTTCAATTTTTCTTCTATTTGGCATATTAATTTTAATAGTGCAAATCCTTTTAATTCTGAATTTGTATCTATTATTAAATCCACGTCACTTTCTTTTGTTGCCTCTTGTTTTGCATAAGAACCAAATAGTATTACTTGATATACAGGTTTATCTTTTAAAAATTCTTTTAATATTTTTTTTATTTCATCAATTGTATATATTTTTTCACTCATAATATCACTCCTTACACTATGCTATTAATATAGCATAATTTATAATATTTATCAATTCCTATTCATTATCTTTTAATATTATAAACATATCCTACTTCTTTATATTTTTTTCCTTCTTTTTCAAAATACTTTTCATCAGATAACAAATTTCCACCCATTTTTTCATAGAACTTTCTTGCATTTTGATTTTTCTCTAAACACCATATTACCATTTTAGTTTTATTTTTATTTTTTAAATCCTTCTTTACATATTCTATTAATGTCCTTCCTATTCCATTTCCTAACTTATCGCAATCTACATATATTGCTATAATCTCTGAATCTATATCAGTATTTTCATAAATTGCATTATCATCATATCTGCAATATCCTAATATAGTGCCATTTTCTTCTGCAACAATCACATTTCCTATATTGTAATGTTTTCTCCATTTTTTTATTTTTTCTTCTCTATTAAGATTATTCAAAATCTCATCATCTATTATTCCTTTATATACTTTTTTCCAGTCTTTGATATTTATATCAACAATTTGTTCAATATCTTCATATTTTACTTTTCTAATTATTAAGTTATCGTAATTACATCTAAAACTATTACTTAATAAAGCAATTTTTATTCCTACAACGCCATATTCTCTTTCTTGTTCTTTTGAATAAAATTGATACATTGATTTGGTCTTTCTTTCTATTTCTTCCTCATCTGTATAAATTTTTTTAAATAAGTTTTCAAATGTTTTATCTCTGTATATATCTAATACATCTACCAATATTTTTTCTTGTAAATCTGGTAACTTTGAAAATTCTATTTTATCTCCGATTTTTACTTTTTTCCTTTTTTCATCATATAATCTAAATTCTATTGTTTTTGTTCCATTTTTTATTCTTTCAAATGGACTTTCGTTCAATTTCATTTTATGAATCATATTTTTTACCTCTTTTCTTAACTTTTATAAATTTATAGTAATTATATAATTTCAAAAAAACTATTGCAATACTATTTTGCCTTAATTTCAATAAAAAAGACTACTAACTCAAAAATTAGTAATCCATTCCGAAATCCTAAAATAACTTGTTTTTTATTCCTATCATAAAAGTAATTGATTTTTGATACTAAGTATGTACATATTTTTTGTTTGTTTAATACAAAGAACATTTTAAAAAACTCCAAATAACGCATACAATTAAGTAGCTTTTACTTGGAGGAAAATTCCTAACATTTTATTTTTATTAAACTTTATATAATTTTTTTCACATATACCTTATTCTGCTATTACTCCTTGCAGACATATTATATCCGCATTTTCGTCTTTCAAGCAATTTAATACATTATAACATATAGTTATTTAATATCCTCTCTAAAAAATTCCATGGTCCAGTTTTCTCTGTTAATCCTTCATAATTATTATTTATTCTTTCTAATATTTCTTTTTTAGTAAAATATTTTACTTCTGAAACTTCTTCCTTTTGTAAATCTATTTCTGCTATATCTATTTCTTTTGTAATCAAATAGCATTCATTAGTTTATTGTTACTGTATTTTTATTTTAATTCTTATTATTTTTTTCATAATCTCATGCTCTCTAACCTCATTCTATAATCTCATGTTTAAAAAATCTTTCTTGAAATTCTACCAATGCCTCAATTTGTTGTTTAGTATATATCTTTTCTTCAGGAGCAATAACTAATTTATCGTCATTATCATCCAATCTATGTATTGCTGCTATACATTCACCATCAAATTCTTTTACTGCTTCAAATACACCTATAATATACACATCTAATTCTTTTCCATCACCACTAACTGTATTTGGAACATATCCATAGTTGATTGGATATATTGATTCTGGGAAATGAGGATGCTCTGTTCCCATTGGTCTGTCTACAACAACATGAACTTTTTTTCCTAAATAATCTTTAAAACTTGCTTTTTCCATCTTTATTATCATTCCTTTCTCAAGGCATAAATTCATTTTAGCCTTTGACCTTTATTTCTAACACATTTATACCACTTTTATTCTAAAACATCAACATAATTTTCCATTTTTGACTAAATTATATAAATCTGTTAAAATACAAAATAACTAAAAATATTCAAGGAGATTTAAATATGGAACGAATTGATAAAATAAACTATTATTTAGACATAGCAGAAACAATTTCAGAAAGAGGGACATGCCTTAGAAAAAACTTTGGAGCAATAATAGTAAAAAATGATGAAATCATATCTACTGGATATACGGGAGCTCCAAGAGGAAGAAAAAATTGCATTGATTTAGGTGTTTGTACCAAGAAAAAAATTTTTCCAGATGTTAGACATTCTGGGTATGATGCTTGCAGAAGTGTTCATGCCGAACAAAATGCTATGCTTAGTGCTGCACGTAAAGATATGATAAATGCAGATTTATATTTAGTTGGCATTAGACATGATACCAAAGAATACGAAGAAGGCGCTCTTCCTTGTCAAATGTGTAGAAAACTTATAATTAATTCTGGTATCAAAAATATCTATGTTAGAATAGATAAAAATAATTACACTACAATTGATGTAAATGATTGGATTCAAAATGATGATTTATTAAATGGAAAAATCACATATTAAAAGGCATTGCATATTGCAGTGCCTTTTACACAAATCATTCTATATACTAAACTAAATTTGAGCCTAACACATATTCCTCTAAGCACAAATTTTGTTCTTTCATTTTCTTAGCATGTTCTGGTCCAACATATCTCCAATGCCAAGGCTCATATTCAATACCTGTTATATCCTCCTTTTCCTTTGGATATCTTAAAATAAAGCCATAATCACTTGCATTTTCAAGCAACCATTTATATGCTTTTGTATTTTCAAAACCTTCATCTACATTATTAAAATCAACAGCTAGTCCTAAATGATGTTCACTTGTTCCCGGTCTATTTATATATTCATCCGTCAACTTTTGAGCTTCTTCTTGACTCTTTCCTTGTTTTAAATATTTATTTATACTTTTTTCATACAACCCTTTTTGATATTCTATACTTCTATATGTTGATTGAGCCCAAATATTTTTTATTCCTCGGTCTCTCATATCACATATCATTTGTTTTAATGGCTCTATTGCTCTTTTATCAAATTTCCTAGAAGCATCTAAATTTTCAAGTTCAACAGTAAAATCATCTGGTAGAGGATTATCTCTATTTACAAGCCTTATCTGCCAGTCATCTAATAGACTCAAATTATTAGATGCTGTTACCGTATTAGATGAATTTTCTGTGCCAGTCTCATTAGTCGAATTAGTTGTGTTTTGTGATTGTTCAGAATCATCATTATTACTTATTTCCTCTGTCTCGAAATTAGTTGCTTGTCCATTATTTATAATAACTTTTCTTGCCACAATAACTACTACTGCTATAATTATCAATAAAAATAGAATTATAGACAATTGTAAAACATGTTTATTTGCTAATCTATTTAACTTTTCTTTTCCACCCTTTTTTCTCATTTCAATACTCTATGATAACTTGTATCATACCTTTCCTTTTAATAGCTTACTATTTTATGACTAATCCGCTTCCATTTTCAATATAGTTATATTGGTCTATATCACTTTCTGATTCAAAATAATCCCAAGGCTCACCACCTATAATCTCACCTGTAGTTGCATCAACAAAATAACTATAACCAGAAAGCTCTCCCTCTTTAATTTTATCATATTTTAAAGTTACAATCCATACTTTTCTAACTCTTTCTTCTGTAATATAATAAGTCTTTTCTCCAACAGGCAACTCTCTTTGTTTTTGATATTCATCTCCAAATTTTTCTCGCTCATATGCATCACTATTCATCTTTTCAATTCTAATATCTGCTTTTATCTCTTTAATCTGTGCATCTGGCTCTATTTGCTTATCTTTCTCCTCTGCTATTTTTATAGCATCTTCTTTTGATAATTCTACTGGATTATTTTCAAACTTCTTGCTTTCTACTGAATATGAATAAATCTCATTTATTCCAGGAATCCAGCCAATATTTACATAGTCATAATGATTAAATAACTCTCCATATTTTCTTTCAAATGTTGCATACCAAATATATGAATCCTCTTCTGTTCCCATATTGCAATTTAATTTTACAATTTCATAATCTTGACTATCCTCTTGATACCTATTCAAAAAATCATATGCTACCTCCAGTGCTTCTTCCTTTGTCGAACGCCCTGAAACATCTCTTCCTGTTGATGGAATACTTAAACTTTTAAATTCTCCATTAGTAGCATCAATTTCAATTGACGCATTTCCACCATAAACTACCCATGATTTTTCTCTTTTTGATGAATCAATTAGCATTGAGCCTGTTTGAGTTTCTGCATTAATTCCAAATTTTTTTAGCACTTCATTTCCCTTTTTTAATGCTTCCTCTTTAGAAATACAATCAGCCATCTCTTCTTCTAAAATTTTTTCTTCTCCCTCAACTATATATGCATCACCAATTTTCTTGTATGTAATTTTATATTCTTCTGGCTCTTTCCATACTTTCTGATAAGTTACTACACTTGCATACCCTATCCCTACTGTGATGCCAATCGCTAGTACAAAAGTTGCTACCATTTTCATCGGAGCAAATTTATTCATTTTAAATTCAGTCTGATAAAATTTATTTTTAATTTTATTGTTTCTCAACTTCTCTTCTTTTTTATAGATTTCTTCTATATATTGTCTATTATCCTTCATATGTCATCCCCTCCTCTTCTAATAATTTTTTTAATTTCTTCTTAGCTCTGTTCAATAATGACTTAACTTGTCCTATATTTTTATTCATTACTTTTGCTATATCTTTATATTTCATCTTCTCAAATGTTGATAAATAAATTACTGCTTGATAATCTGGTTTTAATTCTTTTAACTTTTTATTTAACATCTGATTATTATCATTTTTATAAATTATAGCTTCTAACTCTTTATCTTCTTTTGTGAAATTTTCAACCTCTTTTAAACTCACAACCTTCTTTTCTCTTTTTATATAATTTATTGCTCTACATTTTGCTATCATAAATATGTACGTTTTAAATGAATACTGAAAATCATATTTCTCTTTATTTAAAAGAATATATACAAATACATCTTGTGATATATCTTCTGCAATAGATATGTCTTTTGTATATCCTGAAATAAAGAATATAATCTGATTTTTGTATTTTATGACTAATTGCTCAAATGCTTTATTATCACCATTTAAATACTTCTTATATAATTCTTTATCTGATTGTTCCTCTGGATTCATTTTTCAACCTTCTCCCCTTGCTTATACTCATTCATTTATTATACAATCAACAATTCATTTTGTTACGATTTTCTTGTAAATTTGTCCAAAAAAAATACATCCTAGATATTTAATTATCTAAGATGCATAAATTTAGTTATATTTTAATCAAATAAAGCTCTATTGTTATTATAAAAATCAAAATCATCATAATAACTGCTATCATAATCCAAGCTATCTAATCCTTCTGAAAGTCCAATTACCATTCCAAAAAATACTAAAGCAACAAACATAATTATAGAAATTACTAAACCAATTGCTCCTGTAATTAATCCTGCAATTGCCATTCCCTTTTTAGATGATTTTATTCCAATTATTCCGAATATTATTGCAAGTATACCACAAGGTACTGAAATATACCATATACAACAAAGTACAATCGCAATAATTCCAAGTACTAAAGCTGCTATACTAAATCCTTTTTTGTCTTTTTCAGTTTCTTCTTTTACAACTTCTACTTTAGGCTCTTCTTTTGGTGCTTCTGTCTTAACTTCTTCATTTTTCTCTTGTTTTGTCTCTTCAACTTTCTCTATTTCTATTATATCATCTTTATTTTCTTCCATGCACATCTCCTCCTCATATTATATATTAATTTTGAAATCTCATATTGTCTATCATATTCTAATTATACTATATTATTAATAATTTTACAATAAATTTCGCAATATTGTGTATAAAATTAGTAATATGACAAAAATTATTGAATACCAATATTTTGGATATATCCACTCTGCTATTTTTTCTTTCCTATTTAGATTTATAATATATATCACATTACATATTAATAAATATATTATTGTTAGAAAAAAAATCATGTGTGAAAAAAATGCTTCTTTGAAATTTCCTTGTAATAAGTTTATAACACATCTTGTTCCACCACATCCTGGACATAAAATTCCTGTATTTTTATAAATCCAACATTCTGGCAAATACCCAAGTATTTTGCTATTTGCAAATATTATTCCAACAATTAATATTAGTATTTCTATTGATATTATAATTAAACTTTTTTTATTCATATTTTCCTCATTTTCATTTATCAGGCTTAACTTCTTCTATAAATATTATAATCTATTTTATTTAAATTTTCTAGATATATTAATATTTATTTTTCAACTCTATTCTTCAACATTCTACATTTTTCTGCATAATATATATAAACACTATTATTGTAATAATAGGTAAAAAAAGAAAGGAAGTTTTTAATATGGAAATGAATGAAAATAAACACTGTTGCCCAATTCTAGATATAGATGGTGTGATTTCAGGAGGAAAACAATTTGACTTAGACATCACTTTACCAGAAGATAATCGTGATGTAATATATGGTGTTGTAAAAAATTGTTTTAAAGAACCAGTTTGTGATGCAGTTGTAAAATTGGTTGAAGTTGCTTGTGAACATGGAAAAGAAGAAAGAAGACCAATAGGACACACATTTACAGATAAAGAAGGAGAATTCGTATTTGGACCATTATGTCCTGGAAAAGCATACGCTATTCAAATTTGGGTAAATGACACTAATAAGATAAAAATATGTGCAAAATGTCATCATGAAGGTAAATGTTTAAAAGGTGACAAACATGAAAAATGTGATTGCTTCATAGATGGAAAAATGGATTTTTGTGATAAAAAAGAACATGACAAAGATGACTGTGACAAAAAACATGATTGTTGTAAGAAAGATGATTACTACGAAAAAGAAGAATGTCACAAAAAAGATGACTATTTCGAAAGAAAAGAATGCAGATAACTTATATAATAAAACTATTTAAAGGGCTTGATTAAGCCCTTTATTGTGTCTACATCATTCCCATTTTTTTAGCAAATTGCTTTCCCTTTTTCATTATTTTCTTTTTATTCATCATATCAGATTCTGCATACATCATCATTAAGCCTGTTGTTATTAATCCACCTATCACAACACCTTTAACAAATTTCATTTTATCCCACCTCCTCATTTTTCTAAATAAAAAATCCTCTATTGCTAATTTTGGTTTTACTTATTATATTATTTGTTATTTTTTCTTTTTTATGCTTTTTTGTATGATTTTACAATGGTATATATTTCATGAATAGCAATTATTGCTAGAAAAATTCCGAACAATCTTTTTAAAATTTTGACATCCATATTTATTGAGATATTTGCACCTATAATCGCTCCTAATATTCCAAATATTGATATAATTAAAGCTGATTTCAAATATATATTTTTATTTTTCAAGTTTACTATTATTGCCACTATTGAAGTTGGAACAAAAAATATCAAATTTGTTGCCTGTGCTATATGTTGCTCCACTCCCATAAAAAATGTAAGAAGAAAAATTAATATTGTTCCTCCTCCCATTCCTGTTCCACTTACAATTCCTGACACAACTCCTATCAAAATCTCTATCATAAAAAAACCTACTTTATATTATCATTTTATATGATGCATAAATTAAAAACATTGTGAAAGCAATTTTCAAAACTTTTTCTGGCAATTTTTTTAACAATTTAGCTCCGTATATATCCACCTATTGCTCCACCAATTGCACAAAGAATAGCTATTTTCCATTCTATATAATTTTCTTTGTAATAAAAGATTCCACTTGTGACCACCATTGGCAAAATACAAAATACTGATGTTCCTCTTGCTTTTGTGTTATCTAATTTTAAAAGATAAATAAATGCTGGAACTAAAATCATTCCACCACCTGTTGAAAATAATCCGCTAATTACACCTGCTAAAAATCCAATTATACTTTGCTTTAAAATGTCTTTTATAGAAAATTTTATTGTAGTATTTTTTTCTATTTCTTATCTCATTCCTCTCTAAAAAATAGTTCTAGTTGAAAAGAATTATTTTTCAACTAGGTCATAATAAAAACCTACTTAGTAAGTAGGTTATCCAATTTCTTTTTTTATATTCAATAAAAAATTTAATTATAAAGATGTGTCCCAGAATGGACAAAAATGTCCAAACGGAAACGTCCCCAATTGGACATTAATCTTCAACATAGTATTTTGTTCCTAGCATTTTATCAGGCAAATATTGTTGTTCTACGTAATGACCTGGATAATCATGTGGATATAGATATCCTTCATGATATCCAAGTTCTTTCATTTTTTCTATTGGTGCATTTCTTATATGCATTGGAACTTCACCAGTATCTTTTGTTTGTACATCTTCTAAAGCTTTATTTATTGCCATATATGATGCATTTGATTTTTTTGATGTTGCAACATATACAGCTGCTTCTGCAAGTAATATTCTTGCTTCTGGCATTCCAATCATATGTACTGCTTGCATTGCTGCATTTGCTACAACTAATGCATTTGGATTTGCCATTCCTACATCTTCTGATGCACAAATAACTATTCTTCTTGCTAAAAACATTGGATCTTCTCCACCATTTATTGCTCTTGCTAAATAAAATATTGCAGCATCTGGGTCTGAGCCTCTCATTGATTTAATAAATGCACTTATATTATCATAATGTTCTTCTCCATTTTTATCAAATATTGCTTTTTTTGATTGAACACTATTTTTTATAACTTCATCAGTTATATGTATATATCCATCACTTTCCATATTTGTTGTCAATACTGCTACTTCTAACCCATTTAATGCTGTTCTAACATCTCCACCACTTATTATTGCTAATTTCTTTAAGGTTTCATCTTCTATTTTTATATTATAGTCTCCTAAACCATCTTTTCTTTCTATTGCATTTTTTAATATCTGAAAGATGTTTTCTTCTGTTAATGGATTTAATTTTATTACCATTGACCTTGAAATTAAAGCCTTATTTACTTCAAAATATGGATTTTCAGTTGTTGCTCCTATTAAAATTATTGTTCCATTTTCTACATATGGAAGTAAAGCATCTTGTTGCAATTTATTAAATCTATGAATTTCGTCTATAAATAAAATACTTTTTCCTGTTGGATTTAACATGAAATTTTTAGTTTCTTCTATTACTCTTTTAATATCTGCAACTCCTGATGTTACTGCATTTATTTTATAGAATTTATATTTTGTTGTTTCACTTATTACTCTTGCAAGTGATGTTTTTCCACATCCAGGAGGTCCAAATAGAATGATACTTGATAATCTATCTGCCTTTATTGTTCTATATAATATTTTGTCTTTACCTAAAACGTGTTCTTGTCCTACATATTCATCTAATGTTCTTGGTCTAATTCTAAATGCTAATGGCTCATTTGAATTCATAAATATCTACTTCCTTTTTACTATAACTCTTTACCCAATAACAATAATCCTTTTTTGATTAAATCTTCTGTTGATAATTCTTTTTTATTTTCTATGTTTTCAAATGCTTTTTCTATTAATCTCTTATTATATCCCAATACTTGAAGCGCTGCAATTGCTTCTGATACTCTATTATCATTTTCGATTGCTTGTTTTACTTTAATATCTGTTTCAGATAATTTTCTTGCATCTTTACCTTGAGTAGCATTTGTTAATTCTTCAATTTGTTGTTCTTGTTTAATCTTATCTTTTAATTCAAGAATTATTCTTTTTGCAGATTTTGGTCCAATACCTGGAATTGTTGTTAATGTTTTTATATCTTCTGAAATTACTGCAAGTGCAAAATCAGAAGGCTCACAAACTGCAAGCATTGTTAATGCCGTTTTTGCACCAACTCCACTTACACCAATTAATAACTCAAACATTTTTAATTCTTCTAATGTATTAAAACCAAAGATACTAATATCATCTTCTCTAACTCTATAATATGTATGTACTTTAACAGTATCTCCAATATTTCCTAATCTATCCACCCCTGCTTCTGACATAAATACTTTGCAACCTAATCCGCCTACATCAATTACTACATATCCTGTCATTTTCATTTCTAAAGTTCCTTTTATATATGCTAACATCTTTTCCTCCAATTTTTCTATTATAATTATTGTTTAATCTTAAATTACTTATTAATTATATATCATAAAAATATGTTGCCTCTAAATCTGCTTCATGTGTTAATAATGCTATTGGATATTTTTTATATGCTGCACCAATCGTGTTATATATTTCTTTTGGTTCTGTATATCCCATATGCCATCTAATTGAATATTTTTCTTCTGGTGTTAATTTCATATATTCTGTAATCATCATAACAGATTTTTCTCCATGACCATATGGAATTGTGTCATCTATTGTATAATATGGCACTTTTTCCCATACTCCTAAAGCATTTTTTGCATTTCTGTAATCTACCTTATAAAAATTTGTTTTGCATATATCATGTAACAACCCTATTATTATAATTGATTCTTCTGGTATATTTATTGGCTCTACACAATGTTCTACCTTATGTTTTAGAATTTCATATACTTTTAAACTATGCTCTGCTAATCCACTTTCAAAACTTCCATGAAATCTTGTACTTGCTGGCGCTTTGAAAAAATCCGATTTTTCTAAAAAGTTTATTAAGTCATCCATTCCTTCTCTTTTTACTGTTTTTAATAAATCTAAATATTGTTGTTTTATATTTTCTTTCATTGCTATTATCATTCCTTCCACTAATTTTCATTTAACATTTATAAATTTACTTATTTAAAATTTTATTATTACTCTCACGTATTATATATTTTCAAACCTAAAATGTCAATATTATTGTGAAAGTTTGTTCGTTTATTTTTAGAAGATTATTATGCTTAATACTCTATAATATTTACATATTTTTCTCATATTTGTTGACACCTCTATATTATTTATGATACTTATATGTTGAAGGGAGATGTTTATTTATGAAGAAAAAAATATTATTAACAATTCTTGCTATTTTAGTTATTCTTATAGCTCTATTTCTAATTAATCTAGGCAGAAATTATCTTATTCTTAAAAAAATTTATGACAGCAATACCGATTTTACTAGCACTTTAAGTAATTCTTATTTTGAACAAACTATTGATTTTTCTACTGAATATATGCCAACTGCTCAGACTATTCTTTATTCCTATAGTGGAACTTATCTTTTAAAAACTTACAATGATGATGTCCCTTATTCTGTACTTTGGTATGATTCTAATACAGATGAATCAATATTTTTTGATGAAAATGGATATGATCCTAATTCAACTGCTACTACTAATTTATTTACAGGCTCTTACCAAATTGTATTATTAAATAGTTTGGGAGATGATAACACTGTTATCAGTACAATATTATATCAAAATTTATTTACACCATTAATTGCTAAGAATAATTGCTATGTATTTAAATTTAATGAATTAACAATATACCTTAATAAAGAAACTAACTTAATTGAAAAAATAATTACTGATAATGCTACTATTTCATATAATGTTGAAAAAAATATTGTAACTAGTGAAGATGTAGCAAAACCTGATAGTTTATAAGATAATTAACCTTTTTATAAGAAAAGAACTTATTATGAAATCATATGTTTTGATAATACAAAATAAGTTCTTTTCTTTATTTTAATTCACTTTCCAATTCTTTATTCTCTCAATTGCTTCTATTGAATTTTCTTTAGTTCCAAAGGCAGTTAATCTAAAATACCCTTCACCATGTGGTCCAAATCCACTTCCTGGAGTTCCAACAACATTTACTTCTTCTAGTAATTTATCAAAGAACTCCCATGAAGTCATGTCTTTAGGTACTTGTAACCAAATATATGGTGAATTAACACCTCCATATGTTGTAAATCCTGCATCCTCTAATCCATTTTTTATTATCTTTGCATTTTCTAAATAACTTTCGATATTAGCTCTAATTTGTTTCTTACCTTCTTCTGAATAGGTAGCTTCTGCAGCTCTTTGTACAACATATGATACTCCATTAAATTTTGTACAAGTTCTTCTATTCCATAATTTATTTAATTCAATTTCTTCTCCAGCCTTTGTGTATCCTTTTACTGTGTGTGGAATTACTACATATGCACATCTAACTCCTGTAAAACCTGCTGTTTTTGAAAAGCTCTTAAATTCTATTGCAACATCTTTTGCTCCTTCTACTTCATAGATACTATGTGGTATATCTTCTTCTGTTATAAATGCTTCATATGCTGCATCATATAGAATAATACTATTATTTTCTTTAGCATAATCTACCCAAACTTTTAAATCTTCTTTTGTTAATACTGTTCCAGTTGGATTATTTGGAAAACATAGATATATCATATCTACTTTTTCTTTTGGTAATTCTGGTTTGAAATTATTTTCTGCTGTTACTGGTAAATATACAATATTTTCATACATATCTTTTTCTTTGTTATATTTTCCACTTCTTCCTGACATTACATTTGTGTCTAAATATACTGGATATACTGGATCTGTAATTGCAACTTTATTATCCTCAGCAAATATATCTACTATATTTCCACAATCACATTTTGCACCATCTGATACAAATATTTCATCTGCTTTGATATCTATTCCTCTTGCTTTATAATCATTTTCCACTATTGCGTTTCTTAAAAATTCATATCCTTGTTCTGGTCCATATCCTTTAAATCCTTCTTGTGTTCCAATTTCATCTACCGCTTTATGCATTGCTGCTATACATGCTGGTACTATTGGCTTTGTAACATCTCCTATTCCTAATTTTATGATTTTTTTGTCTGGATTTTCTTCTGTGTATTTTGCTACTTTTTTTGCTATTGTTGAAAATAAGTAGCTATCTTGCATATTTAAAAAATTTTCATTAATATAACTCATTGTTATTTCTCCTTTCAAATTTGATTTTTCTGTAAAAATTTGTTATAATATTTATGTAACCTGTTATACAGATTCGTATTGGAGGTATTAGTATGAACAACGTAGAACTTATTGAAAAGCAACTTTTAGACAAGACAAACTATATCACTACTAATTCAGTAATCGAAGCACTGGAAAATGAAGAGTTATTCGGTACTCTTCGTGCCTATCATGACCTTGACTTAACAAGGCAAAGTGATTTTCGGAATCTAATTTCTGGTGAATACTTAGATGATTTAACATTTTCTCTTCTTGTTTCACTTTCTGATGAAGAAAAGGCAGAATTGTTAAAACATCTAAAACCTTCAGACGAGTAGCCTCACTTGAGGCTACTCTCTTTTTTATTGCATAAATTATATCTCTAACACACCTTCAAAAACTGTAACAGCTGGTCCTGTCATAAATATATGATTATTTTCCTCATTCCATTCTATATATAATTTTCCACCTAGTAATTCAACTTCAACATTTCTATCAGTTTTTCCATTGATATAGCAAGCAACAGCCGTGGCACATGCTCCTGTACCACATGCAAGAGTCTCTCCTGCCCCTCTTTCCCAAACTCTCATTTTAACATGATTTTTATCAACAATTTGTATAAACTCTACATTTGTTTTATTTGGAAAAGCCTTGTCAACTTCTAATACTTTACCATATTTTTCTACATCAAATTTCTCTGTATTTTCCACTTCTGTTATTGCATGAGGATTTCCCATAGATACACAAGTAAATTTGAATTTTCTTCCTTCAGCTTCTAGCATTAGATTTTTAACTGGTTCTTCATCTGAAATAACTGGTATTTCTTTTGGATTTAATATAGGTTCTCCCATATCAACCTTTACTGTTTCTACCTTTCCTTCTTTTGTATTTAACTCTAATGTTATAATTCCTGCAAGTGTTTCTACTGTTACTGTTGTTTTATCTGTAAGACCTTTATCATATACAAATTTTCCAACACAACGTATGCCATTTCCACACATCTCTGCCTCGCTTCCATCTGAATTAAACATTCTCATTTTGAAGTCAGCAACATCACTTTTACATATTAGAATTAACCCATCTGATCCTATTCCAAAGTGCCTATTACTAACAAATTGAGCTAGAGATGATTCATTTTCTATTTTTTGATGGATTGCATCCATATAGACATAATCATTCCCTA
The DNA here is from genome assembly GCA_944388775.1 of uncultured Clostridia bacterium. GTDB lineage: Bacteria > Bacillota > Clostridia > TANB77 > CAG-508 > CAG-269. The sequence continues at coordinate 62,207 of CALXKC010000001.1, forward strand.
GCCCTTGCATTTTTGTAAATTTTATCATAATTTTCACCTTCTTTAGGTATTAATAGCCAGTAAAATATATTTATATTCTACTGGCTGTAATTCTAGCATAATATTTTATTTTTTGCAAGCAAATTTTGTTACACAAATTTCACTTATTTCTTTTTTGATATTCTTGTATATCTGTCAAACCATTCATAAAATCATCTGTTAGTTGTTCTTCAAAAATATATTCACCATTTTTGTATCGTAAAATATAATCATTTCCAATTTGATTCTTCAAGTCCTGTGGTATATTAGTTTCTTCAAATACTTTATTTGTACTCATATTTTGCAAATACACTCCTTTAGAACTAAAGTCCACAACTTGGTATAATTCATTTTCTTTTCTAAATTCATTTAATTCATTCGAATTAGTAATTTCATTGCTCATTTGGTTTTCTCCTTTTTCTTTAACATTTGCTAAATGGCTTGAAAGTTCTTCCATAAAGTTGTTTACGAAGTCACTTTCTTTTATTTTATTTACTATATCATTTATTAAATCTAAACTCAAATATTATCACCTTCCTAGTTTATTTTTGTATTTTGGATATTGTTAAAAGAAACAAAATAGAATTTTTTTATAAAACAAAAAGATTTAAACTAGGTGTATTATACATTGCTATTAATTTTATGTCAATTATTTCTTGAATATTTTTTTATTTATTGCTCGGAACTATCACCTGTTGCATAATTAATTGTAACTCCCGGCTGTACATTATATAGAAAAACATTAAAACTAATGCCTTGTCCATTATCCTCAACAGAATATGCTTCCATTTCCACCCCATTAGCCAAAAGATTATCACCTTCAAATATTGGAGTTACTTTATATAAAACATGATTATTTGGATTTTGTTCAATATAGGCAGCTACCTTATTTTCAAATGGTAACATTCCTTCTACATTAAAATACCTAGTACCAGTAATCAAATTCTTTTCATTTGCATTTTCTGCTGATAATTGATATCCAATCAAATGACACCTATTATATAAATACTCTCCATCATATTTTGCTTGAACCCAACCTGTTGGTTTTACATTACTAATACTTTCTCTTTCTTCTCCATCAACTGGCATCGTCTCTTTGCAAATATTTGCATATGCCACTCCACATCTGCCTAATTCATCTAATTCACTATATTTCTCAAAACTTTCAGTTGTGTACTCACTTTCTTTAAAATATGGAACATTATTATTTATCTCAACATATATATCTCCAGTATATTCTGGGATATTCTCAATACTAAGATTTATATTACTTTTAGTCAATTCGCTTGTAGAACTTGTCGAAACAGTATTATTCTCTACTGCGTTATTAGTTATATTTGTTGTACCAATTATATCTTCTCCAAAATATATACCAATTCCTAGACAAATTGCAATTATTATTCCTATAAATTGTTTTATCATTTTACCTTGACTTTTAGAACTTTGCCTTCTACCTCTACTCATTTTATCAACTCCTATATTATATGGTCTTTACTTTTAACATTCACATTTTATCATAATTATTTTAATTGTAAAAGATAAAGACGCTTTATTTATATTTTATTTTGTGAATTTTATGTGAATTTATATTTTTTTATTGTATTTAAAAATCATATATAGTAAAATATGGTAACAGTTTTATCTGGCTCATATATTGTTTAATTTTTAATCTTTTATTTTCTTATTATTTTTTTCGATTTTAAATTTCAATATATCTAAATTTAACTGTAAATAAATTTATTTCAAGGAGGCTTGCCTATGCAAGAAAATCAAATTATTAAATCTACTAAAGATAAAAAAACTAAACATTCTATTCTTTCTCCAAAGCTGGATGTTGTTTTCCAAATTCTTTTTGGAGAAGTTGGAAGTGAAGAAATCACAAAAGATTTGTTAAGTACAATACTTGATGAAGAAATTAACGAAATTGATTTAAATCAAAATATAGTATTATGAAGAAGGTCCTTAAAAGATAAAATGGGAGTAGTAGATGTTCTGGCAAAAATAAATAATAATGAATATTGTAATATAGAAATGCAAATCATAGATTATAAAAATTCAGAAAAAAGGACATTATACTATTGGTCAAAAAAATATACAGAAGAAATACAAAAAGGAAATGACTATAAAGATTTAAAGAGGACAATATGTGTATTAATAGCAGATTTTGAAATAAAAGATTTAGAAGGATTAGGCTTTCATAGTAAATGGAAAATAATTGAAGTGAATGAAAGAAAAAAAGTATTGACAGATGATTTTGAATTACATATAATTGAATTACCCAAAATGAGAAAAAGAAAGGCTAACGGAAAAGATGAAAAATTGCTAGAATGGTTAAGTTTTTTAGAAAATCCTGAAAGTAACGAGGTGATAAGTTATATGGAGAAAAATGAAAATATGAAAAAAGCAAAAGAGAAATTAAATACTCTAAGTGCAAATGATGAATTAAGAATTTTAGCAGAATTAAGAGAAAAAGCAATACGAGATGAAAAATCTCTAAAAGAAGGTTATTACAATGATGGAAAACTAGATGGATTAAAACAAGGACTTGAACAAAAAAATAAAGAAATTGCTAAAAAACTAAAAGAAAAAGGATTAAGCAATGATTTTATAATCGAAATAACTAATTTAACTAAAGAAGAAATAGAAAAATTATAAATCTAAAACTATATAAATATTTACATATGCTGTTTCTAATTATTTTATTAATTTTCCATTAATTCACTTTAAAAACACATTATTTTATTATATAATATCTAAAGAACAATTGATACAAACGAACAAATAGAAACGGTGATTGTTATGAAGATATTTAGAAAAATATTACTAATACTACTAATCTTAATAATAGTTGCTTGTGGTCTAATGTTTATACTAGGATATAGTGCATACTCTTCTGCTTTAAAAGAAAAGCCATTGCTTACTAGAATAGAAGAGATAACAAGTGATGAACATTACACAAGCTTTGATAACTTATCAGAAGATTATAGAAATGCGGTTGTTGCAGTTGAAGACCATAGATTTTACGACCATGGATCAGTTGACCCAATTGGAATTGCAAGAGCATTGTGGGTTAATGTTACGAACTGGGAATTACAAGAAGGTGGTAGTACCATAACTCAACAAGTTGCGAAAAACGTTGTATTTTCGCAAGAAGAAACATTTTCAAGAAAACTAGGAGAAATCTTAGCTGCATATGATATTGAAAAAAATTATAGTAAAAATGAAATCTTAGCATTATATGTTAATACTTGTTATTTTGGAGAAGGATACTATGGAATCTATGATGCAAGTATGGGATACTATAATAAAGAACCAAAAGATTTAAATTTAGATGAAGCTTCAATGCTTGCAGGAGTTCCTAATGCTCCATCAGTTTATGCTCCAACTGTAAATCCTGACTTAGCAAAAAAAAGACAGCAACATGTCTTAGAAAAAATGGTAGAAAACGGATATATTTCACAATCAGAAGCCAGTGCACTTTAAAAAGTGCATTTTTTCTTTTTATCTTCATATATTGTACTATACTGGAGGTATTATGAAATTTATTATTATAAAAACAAAAAATATTATTATCACTTTATTTTTATTTATTATAGTATTTTATATAATATTTCTTTTACTAAATTTTAAAAACATTTCAGCAGATAAAAATTCTAATATAGATAATAGCAATAAATCTATACAAACCAGTAGCAATGAACTAGAAAATTTTTATAGCAAAATACAAAATCTAACTAATCAAAAAGAAAAAATCGCATATCTAACTTTTGATGATGGTCCTACTTTAAAATCAACAAGTAAAATCCTTGATATATTAAATGAAGAAAATGTTAAAGCTAGTTTTTTCGTTATTGGAAAACATGTAAAAGAACATCCTGAATTAATAAAACGAGCGTATGAAGAAGGACATTATATTGCAAATCATGGTTATAGTCATAATAATAGTAAATTATATTCAAGTGCAGATGCTTTTATAAATGAAATCACATCTACTGATATAGAAATTGGAAAAGCTATTGGAGTTGATGATTATTGCTCTCACATTTTTCGCTTTCCTAATGGATATATGTCATCTGTTTATAAAGCAAAGAAAGAAGAATATGTTACTCTTCTTTCTAATATTGATTATACATATATTGACTGGAATTGCTTAAATAAAGATTCAGAAAAAAAGTATAGTAATCAAGAGTTATTAACCAACTTAAAACAATCTGCCAAAAATAAAGGTACTTTAGTTATTTTAATGCATGATACATCTGATGTTAATCAAACAGATTTAGTTTTAAAAGATTCAATAGATTACCTAAAGAAACAAGGATACACATTTAAAAATTTTTACGAATAGGGATTTAGGGGACGGTCCTAAAAATCCCTAAAAGCAGGGAATAAGGGACGGACCTCTAATTATAATTTAATTATAAAATGATAATATCTTAATAATTTTTGAAATTTCGAATGCGAATGAATTCAAGATGTAATGTTAGCCGAGAAATGAAATAAATTATTAAAATATTATCATTAAAGTATAAAAGGTCCGTCCCCCATTCCCTAAAAGTAGGGATTTCAAGGACCGTCCCTAAATCCCTAAATCCTCACTTCAATTTCATATTCATTTCTACTTCCATCTAGTTTAATATGATTTTCAACCTCATTTCCATTTAAAGTAACTTTGCTTGTACCTTTCTCAAAAGTATTTTTACCATCAGGATTTTTAACAGTTATTTTATAAATACTATTTTGCCATTTGTATTGCATCTGGTATTCTTTCCAATTTTTAGGTATACATGGCAATATTGACAAATATCCATTTTCAACCTTTAATCCCAATATATATTCTATTCCAGCTTTATAATACCAACTTGATGATCCTGTATACCAAGTCCAGCCACCTCTTCCTGCTAAGTTATTTGCTCCATATATATCTGCTGGAATTACATATGGCTCTACTTTATATTTATTACATGCCTCTTTTGTTCTTGAATGTTCTATTGGATTTATCATTCTGTACCACTCTAGTGCTTTATCTCCAAAACCTAACATACTTTCAGCTATTATTACCCAACATGAACTGTGAGTATATTGTCCCCCATTTTCTCTGACTCCTGGCAAGTATGATTTTATATATCCAGGTTCTAATTTACTTTTTTCAAATGGTGGATCTAATAGTTTAATTATTCCATTTTCTTTATCTACTAAATGATTTTCTAAACTTTCCATTGATATATACTTTTTGTCATTGTCTCCTGCATTTGAAATGATACTCCAACTTTGTGCTATACTGTCTATTCTACATTCTTCATTTTCCATACTTCCTAGTACATTTCCATCATCCATAAATGCTCTTTTATACCATCTTCCATCCCATCCATTTATATTTAATGCCCTTTTTAACTCATTTTTTATTCTCTCATATTTTTCAACCTCTTCTTTTTCTTTCACTATCTCAATAAATCCATCTAAAATAGTATATAAGAAAAATCCAAGCCATACACTTTCGCCTTTACCTTTATTTCCAACTGTACTAAATCCATCATTCCAATCACCAGAGCCAATCTTAGGCAATCCATTTTCTCCAAAATTGAAACTTCTTTCAATTGCTTTTATACAATGCTCATAAATTGTTCCTTTTTCTTTGCTTTCTGGATATTTATCATATCTTTCATCCTGTCCTTCTTCTAGCACTTTTCCTTCAATATATGGCGTTTCTATTTCTAAAATGCTTTCATCGCCTGTAAATTTGATATATTCTAGCACTAAATATGGCAACCATAACAAATCATCTGAAAATCTTGTTCTAATACCTCTACCTGTTTCATCATGCCACCAATGTTCTACATCTCCTTCTATAAATTGATGTTTACTGTGTTTTATTATTTGATTTTTCAAGTATTCTGTATTTATATATTTTAAAGCTAAAGTATCTTGAAGTTGGTCTCTAAAGCCATAAGCTCCTCCAGATTGATAATATCCACTTCTACCTAATAATCTACTTGAAATTGTTTGATAAATAAGCCATCCATTTAATAATATATTTGTTGATTCTAGTGGTGTATAAACTTGCAACCTATTTAGTCTTTCTTTCCATTGATTTTTTACATCAGTTAATTCCTGCTTACAATTTGCAATTTTTTGATATTTATATGCTGTATTTTTACAATCAATTAATTTTTCGTCTGAGCCTAGTATAAATGAAATTTCTTTTGTACTATAACTTTCTAATTCAACTTCTACTTCATATGCAATACATGCCTGCTTTCCAATAGAATTTTCTTTATTTAGACTTGTTTTATTCAAACCTTGCGGATTATCTAATCCGCCCTTTCCTAAGAAAAATTTTTTATCACCTGTATATGAATTTATTTTCTCGCTACTTGATACATAATTTATCATGTATGATGATTCTTCCGCATATCTGTTTCTTGCATATAGTACATTGTTATTTTTATCAAATTGTAAATCTATATATCCTTCTGTTTTCAAGTCATCTTCACCAATAGTTGGTTTTATATAACAATACAATTTTAATTTTTTTCTATTTGGCGTTGTATTTTTTAAAGTCAACACTTGAATTTTGCAAGAATCTTCATTTGGAACAAATACTTCTAACTCTTGCTCTAGTCCATCACTTTTATGAATATATTTTGCATACCCAAAACCATAAACTACATTATAATTTTTATTATCTGGCATTGGATTTAAACCTAGAGACCACTTTCTAGAATTCTCTAAATCTTTTAAATATATAACTTCTGATGGGATATCTAAATTTGCATTATTTTCCCAAGTTGATACCCTATTTAGTCTACTATTTTTATACCAACTATATCCACCCATATTTTCTGTCATTACTGTTCCAAATTTTTCATTTGCTAAAATATGACTCCAAACTGTTGGCAATCTATTATCCTTATTTACTTTTATTATATATTCTTTTCCATCTGGAGAAAAAGCACCATATTCGTTATAGTATTTCAAATCTTCCCTATTTTCCAATAAATCTATACCTTCTGTCTCATCTATAGCTTGTGGAAGTTGACTTTCTTCTTCAATTCCTTTTCTACTATCTAAATATCTTTCTTCAATATCTTTTATATTATTTTTTAATCCACCTTTGTCACTATTTATAACTATATCTGCTATAAAATCTAATAATTGAATGTCTTTTTTATCAATTTCACCTTTTGTTAATGTAAAAATTCCACCTCTTTGATTTTTCAAATATACCATATGTGAATTTAAAATTGCACCTTCAATTTCTTCTCTTACATAGTTTTCGTAACTATGTTTTTCTTCATCTAATATTACAATCTCAACCTCTATATTTTTCGTTCTAAAGAATTCATATGCTTTTAGCACTTCTTTTATGACATATTTGTCGTTTACGTTTTTCATTTTCACAAGAATAACTGGCAAATCACCTGATATTCCATACTTCCATAAATCACTTTGTTTAAATACTATTTGAGGGTTTGTTTTCTCTTTTCTTTGACTGCTTAATGGATTTGTGAAAATTATATACGAAAGCATTCTTTGATATATCTCAATTTCGCTTCCTTTTATTCTTAAATATCTACTTTCAGCCTCCACTCTTGCCTTTGATAATTCAAATTCTTTTTTTACATTTTCTGCTGATTTATATTTTTCTAAATGATTTAATACTTGTTTTTCATCTTCTCCTACTGATAAAATAAAATCTACAATCACTTTTTCCTGTGCTTTTACCTTAATTGTTCTCTTTTCTGCAATAATTGGTTCTGTAACTAATCCTATTTTTTTAGAGAAAGGTATTGAATTTTTAATCATATTTGGAACTTCTAAATTTCCTCTACCTGTAAACTTTTCCGCTTCTAATTCATACTCAAAATCCCCAATTGTTTCACTATTTGTGGATAAAGTTGTTGCAACAATAATTTTAGGTTGATTCTTTTCCCTTACTTTTCTTGTTGTTACCAAACTATTTGTTTTTTCATCATATTTTGTAGTTAAAAACAAATTATTAAACACCGGATGTGCATAATCTTGTTCTTTCTTTGATAACACTGGTTCGAAATATGAAGTAACTTCTACTATATCATCTTCATTTCCCTGATTTTCTATTATTAATCTTCTAATCTCAACTGGTTCATTAGAACTTACAGTTGTATTTATTTTCACTTTCAGATTATTATTTTTTATTTCCTGCTCATCTTTATCTGGCATAAAACTTATTTGATATTGTCCATCATTAAATCCATAATTTGAACTTATTAAAGTCTTACTTTTTACACTCTTAACTGCGAAAAATATTCCTTGTGCATAATCTTTTGTAGGTTTAAATCTATTTATATCAATTCCCCTATATCTACTTACACCTTGACCTTTTTGATTCATTGCAACGATATAATCTTCATTTGAAATCACATTTCCAATATCCAATCTTTCTTCTATTTTTTGATATGTTGTTTGGATATAATCTTCATAATCCTTGTATTTTAGCTTTTCTACCTTTTCTTTTTTCTCTTTTGTTGTTACAAAAGTTTCTGGCATTGTTTCTTGTAACAAAATACTAACTGCATCAATTTCAGGATTTTTCATAAATCTTTTTTGCAAAATATTATTATTAAATAAATTATTAATTGATAGCAAAATTAGTCCTTGATGATGTGCCATATATGTTTTTACTACACTTGATATTTTCCCTCTTTCTACTCTTTCTGGTGTATAATCTATTGATTCATAAAATCCAAATTTTCCATACATTCCTTCTTGTTCTAATCTTTTCAAATTCTGGACTTCCTCTTTTGGCACTTCATTTATTGCTAAAATACCACCATAACTAGATACAACCATTTCATCTGCAAGACCTCTTTTTAATCCAAGCCATGGTATTCCAAATGCCTTATATTGATAATTTGATTTTAAATCTTTTAGGTTAAAAGCTGCTTCTGATATTCCCCATGCTATATTTAATTGCTTACTATATTCCATCTGACTTTTAATCATAAATTTACAAGATTCATCTAATAAACTTCCTTCATAACTTGGAATATTTATATTAGGCATCAAATATTCAAACGCAGTACCTGCCCATGAAATTAATCCTTTATATCTTCCTAATTTAGTCAAAGTCCTACTTAAATAACTCCAATGTTTAGCTGGTACATCTTTTTTTGCAATTGCAACTAGACTTGCTTGTCTTGCCTCAGATGCAAGTAAATCATAATATGAGTTTGTTAATTTATTATCTTCTATATTAAATCCAATTGAAAAGATTTGCTCTTCTTGGCTGTATAAATATGAAAAGTCTGTATCATTGATTAATTTTGTTACTTTTTCTAATAACCCATTTAATGTTTCTATTTCATTTTCACTTTCATTATTATATTTTCTATCTATGCTAATTCTCTCATCTAAAAAAGATTTAACCACATACAAATATCCAACAAAATTACCACTATCAACTGTTGAAATATATCTAGGAACTAAAGGCTCTTTTGTTTGTATTTGATACCAGTTATACAAATGGCCATTCCATTTTTGAAGTGACTCTACACTATTTAGTATGTTTTTTAGTAACTCAATTGCTTTTTCAAATGTTATATATTTTAAATCATAAGCAGATATAACTGCTAAAAGTGATAAACCAATATTTGTAGATGATGTCCTTGTTACTGTTTCTTCTTTTCTATCTTCTTGATAATTATCTGGTATTAAATAATTATTTTCCTTTGTCAAATAAGTTTCAAAAAAGTCCCAAGTCTTTTTACCAATTTCTAGAACATAGTCTTTATCTTTTTGGTTCAATTTTTCTATTGCAGAATGTTTTTCGATTGTCCTACTTATATACCACATTATACATGGGGCAATCATCCATAAAAGTCCTAAAATACACGCAAAACCATTTTGTTTCAAAAATCCTAATCCAATTGTTGTTACACCTGCAAGTACATTAAATGCCATTTGGTTAAAGTATGAAACCAGACTTGATTTTGACTGCTTTTCTGCTTCTTCTGAAGTTGTCCATTCTAATAGATGCTTTTTACTTATACACATTCTATATATTGTTTTTGTAATTGATTTTATTGACACATATGCTTTATATGGTAAAACTGCTAAAGTTATAATTGCTCTTAAAAAAGTTCCTTTAAAACCTGTGATTTTTGGAGCAAAAGTCTTTTGTTTTTCTTCTCCTTCTTTCTTAAATATCAATCTATTTAAAAATTCTAAAATATATGGCAATATAGAAATCAGTAAAAGAAATGTAACAATTCCATAAATCTTTTGGTTATATATAATACCTAAAATACTTGTATATATTATTGCTACAATTATACTAATTTCTAGTAAACTTCTTCTTAAATTATCAAATATTTTGTATTTTGATAACAAATTTAATTTCTTATTCCCAATCCATTTTGTAATCTGCCAATCTCCACGAATCCATCTAGCAAGTCTTGTCATAAAACTATTGTATTTTGTAGGATAACCATCCATTAGCAAAATATCAGAAGCTAGGCCACATCTTAAATAACATCCTTCAAGTAAATCATGACTTAAAACTGTATTTTCTGGAATCTCACCCTTTAATACTTTTGAATATACCTTTAAATCATAAATTCCTTTTCCAGTAAAAATACCTTCATTAAAATTATCCTGATATGTGTCTGAGATTGCATTACTATATGAGTCAATTCCTCCTGCTCCTGCAAATATTTTCGTAAATAATGTTTTAAAACTTATATCTAAATCAATACCTACTCTTGGTTGAAGTATCCCATATCCTTCTGTAACTGTATTTGTAGTTGGATTTATTACTGGTTTATTTAGTATATGTGACATTGCACCTATTAACTCAAATGCTGAATTTAGAATTAAATCAGTATCTGCATCTAAAGTAATAATATATTTTATTTTTGGCATATTATCTAAATTTTCTAATGTATTTTCTCTAAAAGGATTCTTTATATTTCCTAACAAATATTCATTTAGTTGTGAAAGCATACCTCTTTTTCTTTCCCAACCAAGATATGAATTTTCTCCTTCATTCCAAATACGTTTTCTATATATAAAGTTAAAAATTTTTTCGTTGTATTTTTTATTTAATTCATCTACTAATTTTTTACCTTCTTGTATTACTTCTTCATCAAAATCTTCTTCTCTTTTATCACTTTCTGAACAATCTCCAAGTAAAGTAAAATACAAGTTTTTACTTTTATTCGCTAGATAATATACTTCCAGTTTTCTCATTAATTCCTGCACTTTTTCTTTTGATTTTACTATTGTTGGTATTACTACCATTGTTGCCATTTCTTCTGGCAAACCTTGTGTCAAATCAAGTTTTGGTATTAGTTTTGGTTTTACTATTTTACTTAATATATATTGTATTATTTGTGTTGCAACTTCTGATATTGGAATAAAAAATATGATTAATGTTAATATTGATATCCATAAATTGCTAGTTTTGAAGTTTATAATACTTGAAATAATTATATCTATGATTAATGTTGTAATATAAATTGCTGTTATATAGATTTTTGTTTTTCCTTTTTGACTTATTGAATTTTTATCTTTATATTTTAATAGTGCATATAGCTCATCAATTCCTTTATCTATTAAATAATATCCTATGTGTGATTTTTTGTTTTCTGTATTATCATTTTCTGCGGTTTCTCCATGCTTTTGTGCTAATTCTAAAGTTTTTCTAGCTATATATATTTCTGAAATCTTGGTTTTTTTAGATATTTCCTTTATAGCATTTCTATAATATTCCTTTGTTTTATTATCCATTTTTAAATATGTGTTACTAGGGTCTTGTCTTAAAATTTCTTCAACACCATTTATTTTTTCAAATATCTCTAGGAAATTTATTCTTTGAATTTTTTTGATACTTGTAATACTATTTCCCATACTGACTTTTCTAACAGCTATGTCAAAATGTTCTTTTTTTATTACATCTTGTACTGTTGTTCCAGCCATTTCAACTGCTTCTTCTAATACTTTTAAATAACTATATCCCTTTTTTCCATATCTTTTCAATATATATGACATGTATTCTATAAATGGATATTTCATGTCTTGAAAACTATCTTTTTCCATCTTTTTGCAAGCACTTGTTTTACATACTATATTTGTTTTATTCTTATTTTCTACTAGTCTTTCTACTATATTTTCTGCTCTAAATTTTTGCATTTGCGAACTATATATTCTTTCACACAATTCTCTTATATTTTCTATTATTGATATTTGCAAAAATATCCCTATATTCCAAATTTCTTCCATGCTTAATGTCTTTTTACTTTGATAACTTTGCAATGCTTCTTCTAATTCTTCTTTTTCTATTTTGTTATCTGTATATGCTACTATTTCTGCTGCTAGTACATAGATTCTTGCAAATCCTTTGTATTTTCCATTTGCAATTCCTAAAAAGTTTTTGTATTTTTTTAGTGGTAATTCTTTTTCTATTTGTTTTACTGTTTGTTCTATGATATAGAAGTTATCTAGTAACCATTCTCCTGCTGGATGTATGCTTATTCCTAGTTTTAAATGTTCATTTAATAGTTCATATACTTGTTCTATTGTTTTATAGTTTTCTATCATGTTTGGTATAGGATATGTTTGTTTATCACTTTTGTTTTTTAAGTTATGGCTTGATGCTATTTTTTGCAAATGTCTATTTAATTGCTCTTTGTCTAATAACGTTCCATCTATTTTTAATATTTTTGTTGTTTTCAAAAATTTCCACTCCTTGCTTTTTATGTTTTATACATATTGTTTGCAAAGAGTGGAAATTTTATACTTTTTTGTTTTTAATTCAGAAAATTTAATTTTATTTCCATATTTAAAAGGCACTATACAATCTAGTGCCTTTTTCTTCTCTTTGACGGATATACTGCTACAGCCATTGAGAATCCTACGATTCCAATAAACCATGTGCACATCTGCAATACTGCATCTAGAATACCAGTAAATGGCATCCCAAAATACAGATAAAGCCATGCAACTATTGCTAACGCAAATATCACATATCCTAAAGCTCTTGTAATTATAATCCGTTTTTTGGTCATTGTTGTTCTTTTCATCTTGTTTCCTCCTTATTAAGACTATACTCCCTAGTCTTGAATCTCAACTAATAGTTACAACTATATTATACCACTTTTTATGTAAAAATGCAAAGATATTGTTTTTCTATTATTTTACGCTTCTTTTCATCTTCATAATCTGCAACTATCTTTCTTACTACTTCTTTTTCTTCTTCACTTATTTCTTCACTCTCTAACAAATTTTTTGACAATTCATAAAACTCTTTTATATTTTCTTCTTTTGTACTACACTTAAAATCTTTTCTTAATATTCCTTTTTTCATAGATATTTCATCAATTTTATCTAAATATGGTAATATCCTTAAGTAATCATATATTGTATATGCCTCATATTTCTTTTTTGTTTTCATAATTTTACTCCTTTCAATTCAGAATTTGCTCTTTTTTTAATCCTGTTATTTTTATAATAAAATCAATGTCTACTTTTTCATTTAACATCTTTTTAGCTATTTCTATAATTCCTTTCTCTCTTCCCTCTTTTTTTGCTTTTTCAAAATCTCTTCTTATTACCTCTTGTGCGTGTAACATTCCTTCTCTCCTCCCCTCTTCTTTTGCTTTTTCAAAATCTCTTCTTATTACCATCTGTGCATGTAACATAGCATCTTCACCTTCCTTTTCTATTAATATATCCTCAATTTTTTCTATTTCTTCCTTAGTTAATTTATCACTTAACAAATATTTAATTTCTTTTGCAAATTCCTGTCTTTCCTCTTTATCTCTAATATGCTTTGACATACGTTTCACAACTTCAATTATATTTTCTGTATCATTTTTTCTTTCTATAACAGACATTCTTGCAACTGCTGTTCCTTCTTTAATTGCTTCTTCTTCATTTCTTATATCTATCAGGTTATACCCTGTTATCACATCTATACCATTAAAATGTTCAAATTCTACTTGTACTTCTTCTAATTTATTTTTAGCGGTCCATTTTGCTTGTCCAGTGTAAATTACTAATGGTATTACTTTTGGGATTCCTACTTTTTCTATTTTTCCCTTAATATTTTTCATTCTAGTCCTAATTATTTCTAAGCTATATTCTAATATTCTATATGACATTAATTTATCAACTTTTGTTTGATGTTCTATTAAAAAGAAAACTTCTTTTCCTTTTAATTTATATACTATATCTGCCTCCCTTTTTTCATATATACTTGTTAAATATTTTGTATCATACTTTTCTATCATTTTCTCAGTTAATTCTTTTTTCGGTTTCACATATTTATTTATTAATTTAACAATTTCTTTATTTCTATTTAAGATTTCTCTAAATAATTTATCATGCTTATGATATTGTTTTTCTTTTTTACTATTACTTACTTTTAAGCTATAATCTTGACTATTATCCTTCAATCCATAATTTCGTTGTTTTATAACATATGGATATAATTTAAAATAATCATACAATGTATATATTATCATTTTATTGCTCCTTTCATTATATATTTATAGCACTATAAAATCAATATTTATTTTGTAGTAAATCAAATAATTTAAATATAATTTTCACCATATTTCTCTTTTTTTCTTTTAATTTTTCATTTTTTCATTTCTTTTTGGAAATTTTTGATTAAAAATTTTGAAATAAATTTATATTGTACAATATTTCTTTACTTTTCATTAATATAAACATTATAATTTTAAAGTAAATTACTTATACCATAAATTTCCAATTATGTCAAGTATAATTGGAAATTTCTTGAAATCACCTTAAATTTAAAAGTAAATTCCAGCGAAGGCTCAATTGGAATTTTTACTTTCCAAATTGTAAAAATAGTCTGTTATGCCATTATATATCCCCCATGCAAGCCTATTTTGATACTCATCCTCTTGTAACTGTTTTTCTTCTTCTGGATTGGATAAAAATCCACACTCAACTATTGAAATTGGTATTTCTACATTTTTCATAATATATACTGTATTTAACTTCATTGCTATTCTTTTATTCTCTTTTTGCATAGAATCATTTAAGTTTTCTTGTAACTGCTCTGCTAACATTTTACTATTATCATTTTTTGAATTGAAAAAACATTGCCAACCATAGTATTGTTGTTGTGGGATTTTATTTAAGTGTATTGAAACAAAAATGTCTGCTGAGGATTGGTTACCTATTTTTACTCTGTTTTTTATATCACTAACTTTTTTCTGTTTTAAGCTTTTACTGTCTAAATCATATATTGCGTTTTCATCTGAACGTGTCAATATAACTGTACAACCTGTTTGCTCTAATAAATTTTGAACTTTTAATGCTATTTTCAAATTTATTTCCGCTTCAGTTGTCCCTGATTTACTTTCTGCCCCTTCATCTGGTGTTCCATGTCCTGCATCTATTACTATTGTTTTATTTGATGTTGGTGTAGATGTTGTTTCTACTGTTAATTCTTCCTTTTCTTTTAATGATATTTGAACTCCAAATACCAATACACTTACAAAAATTGCTGATAACATTATTTGTATTCTTTTTTTATTTATTACGAACATAATAAAACTCCTAATATTATATATTTTTATTATATTTATATTAGGAGTTTTATCTTTATATTACTTTTTATTTTCTAAGTCATCATTAATTTTATGTATTGGAGCATCCTTAGCCTTTACTATATCCTTTAGACATTTAGGTAGTAGATTATATTCATCTATTTTATCTAAATCTATCCATTTATATTGTAAATATTCTTTTCCTTCTGAATTATGCATTGTATAGTTTATCTTTTTATCTTCTTCATCGGCAAATTCTATTCTATATAAAAAATATATTTCATGATATTTCTTATTTTCCATCTCAAAAAAATTCTCAATTGTCGCTGCATATCCTAATATTTCAACTTTTTTACCTAATTCTTCTTGTATTTCTCTTTTAATGGTTTCTTCTGAACTCTCTCCTATTTCTACCCTTCCACCTGGTAAACAGTAATGGTCTTTATTTACATCTCTATGTGTTAACACTTTATTATTGTGTATAAGTATTCCTCCTGCTCTTATGTTCAGTTTATAGTTTTCAACATCTAGCGTTAAATCCATATATACATCACACCTTTCAAAAAATTTCATATCAAAAAATTGCAAACTTTTACATCTGCAATTTTAATCAACTTTATCTTCTCCTATCAACAGCATAACTACTTCCCATAACAGATTTAGCAGCATGTTTTACTTGAGCACCAACTTCTCCTATCTCTAGAATATTTCCAAATCTACCAACATCCGCAACAACCACTCCAATCGAAAGCGAAGTTAATGGAAATTGTTCAATAATTCCTTTACGGTTTGCAACCTCTATATAACCCTTTTCTAAATCCTCATCTGTAAAATATCTCTTAACATTTTCATCAAAATGGGCTAAAATGCTTTGACACAATTTTTCACAAGTTAGACCTGATACAACAGCAACAAAATCATCTCCACCAATATGTCCTATAAAAGTATCTTCCATTCCACTTTCATGAACACATCTAATTATTGTATCTGCTGTAAACTCTATTATCTGGTCTCCTTTCAAGAAACCATACACATCATTATATGCTTTAAAGTTATCCAAATCTAAATACAAAACGCAAAATGGTTCTTTTCGTAAAATTCTCTTTTTCAATTCTGCATGTATTTGTACATTTCCTGGCAAACCTGTCAATGGGCTCATTCTTCTATTACTAGTCAATAATCTATTTACATTTTTTACTGTGTAATACAAATAATATTCATCAACTGGTTTTTTAATATAATATTCTACTGATTCCTGTAATATCCTAATTCTATGTTCTCTACTTGAATTTGAAGATACTACTATAACAGGTGTAATTGTGTTATCTTCGTCCTTTCTAATTCTCCTACATAGTTCTACTACATCAATACTTATAGCATCTTCATTTATAACAATTAAAGCCGGAATATTTTTTAATGCTATATCTATTTGTTCACTTTTTACACTAATAAATTTGAATTCTTTATCATTTTTAAATAACTCTCTAAAAATTACAATTGATGAATCATCATCATCTATTATATATATTTCTTGTACCATTTTATCCCCTACCCATTTTTTCTTAATTATATACAAAACTATTATAATATTTCAAGTTTTTTTCAGTCTTTTTTAGCTTTTTTAGTTACTTCTTTTACAGTTTGAACTTCTTTAATTGCTTTCTTGTCCTTTCTTTTTCTTTTTTCTATTCTTTGCTTTATTTCTTCTTTTATTTCTTTTAATTCAACCTTTTTACTTAAAACTTCTGTTATCTCTTTAGTATTAATAGCCGGAAAGGCTTTTTTCAAACGATATACATTTTTATATAAACGCAAAATTGTCTTATTTCTTTTATACTTCAATTGCTCAATTAAATGTTGAACATTCTCTTCTTTTAATTTTTCTTTAATTTCATTATTTAATTTTTCTATCTTCTCTAGTGTTACTTTTATATTTTTAACCTTAATTATACTTGATATTGCATCTACTAAAATTATTATACCCAAAATACTATATACAAATATTAATATTCTAAAATCAATCTTCTCAATTAAACTTTCTATTAATGGGTGTATATATTTAACAAATACTACTCCAAGAATTCCCCAAAATATTGAATTCATTAAGCATATTCGTCCTTGGAAATTAAACTTATTATTTGAATAATCCCAATATTTCGTATGAAATAACTTTTCTAATAATACTCCTACAAGATATTCCCATATAGTTAGAACAACTACTGAAACAATAAATAATACTATTAAATTATCTGAAAATCTTTTCAAAAATAACAACATTATTATAGCCCCTACTCCATATATTGGACAAAAAGGGCCTTTTAAAAAGCCTGTATTTATTATTTTTCTCTCGCTGATAGACCTAAATATGGATTCCATCACCCAACCTAAAAAAGAATATGTGATAAAGTAAATTATTATCTCTAAAAAACTGTATTCCATTATTTCCTCCATGAACGTGCGTTTTACGGTTTATTTTTTTGTTTTTTCTTGATTAAAGCCTTCTACTCTCATTTTTTGTAGAAGGCTTCTTGTTTTTTCATATTTTATTTATTAAATCTAACTTTTACTGTATTACTTACTCCACTTTCATTATAAACTGTTACTTCTAATTTATTTTCTCCATCTTGTAATGGGTATCTATATTCAAATTCTTTTCTATCTTCAATTGAATATACTTCGTCCAAGTTTATTGCATATTTATCAGTTTCATTTACAATAAATTCTACTCTCTTTATTCCTTCATTATCTGATGCTTTAATTAGGAAGTTCTCTGTTCCATCTGCTGTTACTTCTAGATGTGGTTTTGTTACTCCTTTTATTTCTTGTGTTTTTGTTTGAGTTGTATTATTAACATCTACTACAATTACTGTTAATGTATGTTGACCTTCTGGTATTTCTATACTTTGTTCAATTTCTGTATTATTAATATCAACTCTTTGTTCTTCTTCTTCATCCCAACGATATGTCATATATGATAATTCATTTTTTCCTGTTGCCGTCACTTTTATATTGCTTCCATCTACAGCCATATCTATTGTTATATCTCCTTCCAAGCTATATGCTCTTTGATAGTTTGTTTCTTGTCCATTTGCATCTTGTGCATATATTGAAAGTATATTATCTCCTGTTGGTACATCTATTACTTGCTCTACTTGTCTACTGTTATTAGTCTGTACTTCTATTTCTTCGCCACTATTCCAGCTATATGTTACTTTAGCTAATGCTTTATCATGTAATACTCTCAACGTTATTTGAGTTCCATCTTCATTTTCTTCTACTTGAATTGTTGGCTTTGTATTTGATGTATCTCCTTGTAAGCTAATATACATTGAATATGAACCACTACCAATCATAAAAATCCCAAATATTAATATCGCAATTGCAAAAAATCTTAATATGCTTTCTATGGCAATTGGTCCACTATTTCTTGGCATTTTTTCTTTTTTAGCCTTTTTATTTTTTTTCTTTGTATCTTCTACACTTAAAATTTGATTCATTTTTTCACCTCTTTTGTTCTGTCATAGATGATTATATCATAACCATTTTTTGTTGTAAATATTTATTTTGTGAATTTTTTATCATAATGGTTGCATTATAATTGCATTACTTTCTATTTTAAAAATAGTAAAAACCGTCGATTTCTCAACGGTTTCATTCATTCTTATATTTCAATTAGTTTTGTGTATATGGTAAAATAGCAATATGTCTTGCTCTTTTTACTGCTGTTGTGATATCTCTTTGATGTTTAGCACATGCTCCAGTTGTCCTTCTTGGAAGTATTTTTCCTTTATCATTAACAAATTTTCTTAATTGTTCTGGATTTTTGTAATCTAACACAAAGTTTTTATCACTACATAATAAACAAACTTTTTTTCTTTGTTTTCTGAATCTTGGATTGTAATCCTCATCATAATTTTTATTATTTCTTTTATTTTGTTTTTTATCAGCCATTTCTATTTTCCCCCCTGACTATTAGAATGGTAAATCATCGTTTGAAGATACTTCAAAATCTGCTCCCATACTTCCTGGAGCTGTGTTTCCAAAAGTATTTTCAAAATTACTATTACTTGCATCTCCTTCTCTTTTGCTATCTGCAAAATATGCTTCTTCTGCAACTACTTCTGTAACATAATGTTTAGTTCCTTGATCATCATCCCAAGTTCTTGTTTGAATTCTTCCGATGATTCCTACTTGTTGACCTTTCTTAAAGTATTTGCTACAAAATTCTCCTAGTTTGCTCCATGCAACTATGTTTATAAAATCTGCTTGTCTTTCTTCTCCTTGTCTTACAAATCTTCTATTTACTGCTAAACTAAAAGATGATACTAAGGTATTGTTTGTTTGTGTATACCTAGTTTCTGGATCTCTTGTTAGTCTTCCCATTAAAATTACTTTGTTCATTTATTATCACCTTTCTTTACTTTAAATAAAGGCCCCTATCTTTATTTAATATTTTTACTCTTAATTTTTCTGTCTTTTGTTTCGAATATACTTAAATTATTTTTTTACTACGATGAATTTGATTATGTCATCAGTAATTCTGTATACTCTTTCTAGTTCTGTTATAGAATCTGGTTTTGCTTCAAAGTTGAATAACATATATGTACCTTCTTTGAATTTTTTGATTTCATAAGCTAATCTTTTTTTACCCATGTTTTCAACAGATTCTACTTTTCCATTTTCATTTATTAATCCTGTAAATTTTTCCTCTAAAGCTTTTAAACCAGCTTCATCAACATTAGGATTAACAATGATAACACTTTCGTATTTGTTCATTATTTTCACCTCCCTGTGGATTATAACCTACCTGTGCGTTTTGCATGGTAAGTAGAGTTGTTGCTTCTAAAAAATAGCTATACTTCTTAAAAGCATAACTATTTTATCAGATTTTTATGTAAAAATCAAGTGTTTTTTTATTTATATTATTTTTCTTTCAAGTACCTCTTCAATAAGAATGTCAAGAAGTAAGGAAATGTATAAAATTCCCCATTAAACCCTATATTTTTATTGCATAATTTTATACCATACTTAATATCTTTATATAAATTACTCTTTATCAAATTATTAAGCGAAATTGTCGCATTGTTATTTGCTTTTACTTCAATAGGAATCAAAGAATTTTTATCCCTTACCATAAAATCCATTTCAATTTTTTTGCTATCATCTTTATAAAAATATAAATTGTACCCTTCTTTTACTAGCATATCACTTACTATATTTTCATACAAAGCACCTTTATAAGTATTCATATTTTCATTATTTCTTAAATCTTCTTGAACTTCTTCATCTAATGAGCCTATTAATAATCCGGTATCTGCAAAATATAGTCTATAATTATCAGGATTGTAGTTCCCTTTTAACGGAAGAGATGCTTGCTCCATTACATAAGAAATATTCACAATACCAGCATTTGCAAGCCATTCAACAACTCCCACATATTCTCTATTTCTCGCTCCATCTGCTATTTTTGATATTTGGAATTTTTTATTTTCATTACCTAAAAATACTGGTATTTTTCTATAACAATTTAATATCTTTGTTTTATCTAATCCCCCTGCATATTTTGTTATATCTTCTTCATAATCTAATAAAATTTGCTGTTGCATTCTTAAAATTCCACTAAAATTCTTATTTTCAACAAATTTACTTACTATTGCTGGCATTCCTCCTACTATCATGTATTCCTTAAAATTAGACATCATAACATTATATTGCATATCAGTTAATGGTTTTAAATCTAACATATGTTTATATAAGTCATCAATCTGCTCATTACTATATCCTTTAGCCCATAAAAATTCTTCAAAATCTAAAGATTTCATGATATAATCTTCTTTATTTCCAACACTATTTGATTCAATTTCTTTATAGTTAATCCCCATTAAAGAACCTGAACAAATAACATCATATCTACCATCTTCTCTAAAAGCCTTTAATGAAGTTGCCGTACTTACACAGTCTTGCATTTCATCAAAAAATATCAATGTATTATGTTCGTTTAACTCAAGCTCTGGCATCTTTAGTGTTATATTTTTTATTATATTGTCAACTTCAAATCCTTCTTCGAATATTGTTTTAAATTGTGGTTGAAGTGCAAAATTTATTTCAATAAAAGTTTTATAATTATTATTTCCAAAATTTCTAATTGAATTTGTTTTTCCTATTTGCCTTGCACCTTTTACTATTAAAGGTAATTTTGAACTACTATTTTTCCATTCGATAAAAAAATCATCAATTTTTCTTTTTAATCTCTCCATATTTAATCTCATTCCTTCCTAAGGCACAAATTTGGTTGGAAAAGAATTAAATTTTGGCTAGGAAAACAAATTGGAAATTTATGAGGCGTACTTTTTGTACGTTGATTAAATTTCCAATGAAGTTTGACACCGCAAAAATTGTAATTATTTTTCAACCTTTACCTGCTAATAGTATTTTATCACATTTACAGATTGTTTTCAATAGCATTTCATCACATTTTTAGAACATTTTTAATGTGTTTTATCACATTTTTAGACGTTTTGTTACACATTATTAATAGATACTTTCTCTTTTATTACAATACTTTCTTTTTTAATTCTTCTATCAAAAAACTTCTGTACTTCCATAATAGGCACTGGCAAAATAGAAATCAATAAAGTAATCCCCCATTGTAATCCAGTTAGTGGAACTAACTCAAATATCTCTGCTAATTGTGGTATCAAAACTACAATTACTTGAACAAAGATACCTAAAATAAAGCTTCCAATCAAAAACTTATTCTCAAATAATCCCGTTTTAAATATTGACTTTTCACTTTTTACGTTAAAACTGTGGACAAGTTCAAGTATTCCAATTGAAATAAAAGCCATAGTTCTTCCTACTTCTAATCCAAAATATTTATTTCCTACACTAAATGCAAGAAGTGTAAGCATTCCTATCATAATACCTTCTACCACAATCTTATTCCATAATCCATCTGCAAAAATACTTTTTCTACTGTTTACTGGTTGTTTATTCATGATGTCTTTTTCTGCTGGCTCTAGTCCTAAAGCTATTGCTGGCAATGAATCTGTAACTAAATTAACCCATAATAATTGTATTGCAAGTAATGGAGATTTTAATCCTAGTAGTAAGCCTACAAAAATTGTTACTATTTCTCCAATATTTGTTGCAATTAAGAAATGTATAGCCTTTTTAATATTTGCATAAATATTTCTTCCCTGTTTTACGGCTTCTACAATTGTCACAAAATTATCATCAGCCAAAATCATATCTGCTGCATTTTTAGCCACATCTGTACCGTTTTTTCCCATCGCTATTCCAATATCCGCATTTTTCAAAGCAGGACTGTCGTTTACTCCGTCACCTGTCATTGCAACAACTGCTCCTCTTTTTTGCCACGCCTTAACAATTCTAACTTTATGCTCTGGAGTTACTCTTGCAAATACAGAATAATCTTTGATATTTTCTTCCAACTGTTTTTGTGACATCTTTTCTAATTCTTGTCCTGTCATTGCTTTATCATCTTTACCTAAAATATTTAATTCTCTTGCAATAGCTGTTGCTGTTGCAATGTGGTCACCTGTTATCATCACTGTTTTTATTCCAGCCTTTTTACAAGTTTTTACTGCTTCTTTTACCCCTTCTCTTGGTGGATCAATCATTCCTAGTAAGCCTACAAAAGTTAAGTCATTTTCAATTGTCGAAGTATCAATTCTATTTGGCAATACGTCTACATCTTTATATGCAATTGCTATTACTCTTAAAGCTTTTTTTGCCATTTCTAAATTCTGATTTTGTATCCTTATTTTTGAAAACATATTGTTTCCAATTTCTTTACTACATCTTTCTAATAATACATCTGGTGCTCCTTTTGTAATAATTCGATATTTGTTTCCTACTTTGTGAATTGTTGTCATCATTTTTCTATTCGAATCAAATGGTATCTCATTAATTCTTGGCATTTCTTGATATAGCATATTTTTATTTTTTCCAGTCTCTAATGCGTAATTTACTAAAGCTACTTCTGTTGGTTCTCCTTGCACCTTTGTTTTTCCATCTTCTATATTCACATCACAATCTGTACACATACAACTTAGTTCTGCTGCAAAATCCTGATTTTTGCTATTTATCTCGATAACCTTCATCTTATTTTGTGTCAAAGTTCCAGTTTTATCAGAACATATAACATTACTACTACCTAAAGTCTCTACTGCTGGCAATTTACGAATAATACTATTCTTTTTTGCCATTTTAGTTACACCAATTGATAAAACTATAGTAACTATTGCAGGTAAACCTTCTGGAATTGCTGCAACCGCTAAACCTACTGCCGTCATAAACATTTCCATTGGCTCTATATTTTTAATAAGTCCTATTAGGAAAATCACAAAACAAATTACCAAACATACTATTCCCAATGTTTTTCCTACTTGTCCTAATTTCTTTTGAATTGGTGTCTCTGGAGCTTCATTTTCTATTATCATATTAGCAATTTGTCCAACTTTTGTGTTCATTCCTATATCTGTTACTATTGCTGTCCCATGACCATTTACAATTATTGTAGACATATATGCCATATTTAATCTGTCACCTAGTGGAACATCTTTTTTACAAATCATTTCTGCGTCTTTTGTTACTGCTTCAGTTTCTCCTGTCAAACTTGATTCTTCTATTTTCAGATTGTGAGCTTCTATTATCCTGCTATCTGCTGGAACATAGCTTCCTGCTTCTAATATAACAATATCACCTGGCACTAAATCTTCTGCATTTATTTCTTCTGTTTTTCCTTCCCTTATTACTTTTGATTTTCTTGGTGTCATCTTTTGCAATGCTTCTATTGACTTTTCTGCCTTTGTTTCTTGTATTACTCCCATAATTGCATTTAATACAACTATTGCAATTATTATTATTGAATCAATGTAGTCATTTTCGCCTTGCATATATGAGACTCCTGCTGATATTATTGATGCAATTATTAGTATAATTATCATGAAGTCATTGAATTGCTTGATAAATCGTACCAAAATTGTTTCTTTTGGCTTTTCTTTTAGTTTGTTTTTTCCATATTCCTTCTGCCTATTTTCTACCTCTTGTTTGGCTAGTCCACCTCTTTTGTCTGTTTTTAGCTTTTGTAATACTTCTTCTTTTCTTAATGTTTCCCACATAATTTTCTCTCCTTTGTATTGGTTTGATTTATTCAAATATATGTAGGAAATATTTTTTTATGCATAGTACATTTTATAAATATCAAAAATTTATGTGATTCATATTATATATAGAGGAGGAAACATCATGTTATTTTTAGCTATTTCGAGTAGTATAGACTCTTTTGGAATTGGAATTACTTATGGTATAAGGAATACAAAAATTTCAAATTCAGCAAAACTAATTTTATTTGTCATTTCATTTATTGTATCATTTTTTGCTGTATATTTTGGTGACTTTTTAAAAGATTTATTACCTGATAATATTGCAAATTACATAGGTTGTTGTTTACTAATTTTTCTTGGTGGATTTGTTTGTTTTCAGAGTTTTAAAAAAGATACTAAAAATCCAGTCTGTGATGAAGTATTTTCAGAACCAAAAATTTATCGTTTTTTTATTAAGTTTTTAGGAATTACAATACAAATTATAAAAGACCCTATTTCTTCTGATTTAGATAAATCAAATTCAATTGATGGAAAAGAGGCTTTATTTTTAGGTGTAGCTCTTTCTCTTGATAGTTTTGCAATTGGTATAAGTAGTGGAATTTTAGGAATTCACTCAATCATTTTCCCTTTAATTGTTAGTATTTTTCAATTACTTTTTATTAGTTTAGGAAACTTACTCGGCTCTGCTCTTAATCGTTTTAGCAAATTCCCCCAATCTATTTGGTCTATTATATCTGGGATTTTGTTGATAATTATTGGTATAGTTAAATTTTTCTAATTATACCAATTTTTTCACATCTTTTATTTTACAAATTCTTCTTTTTTTAACCCTGTTATTTTTGATATGAATTCTACATCTACTTTCTCCATCAACATCTTCTTAGCCACAGCCATTAAACTTTCTTTAGCTCCTTCAATCCTACCTTCTTGTAGTATTTTTTTTCTTTCTCTTTCAGCATCTCTTCTTAATACTTCATGTACATGTGACATAATATCATCTCCCTTTCTTTTATTTAATATTATTTCTTTTACTTTTTCTAATTTTTCTTCTACTAGTTTATCTTCCAGTATGTACTCAAATTCTTCTGCAAACTCTTTTATTTCTTTTTCAGTCTCTAAATTATCCGCAAATTTATCTATTGCTTCCATTACTTCTTCCGTTGTATTTAATTTTTCTATTACTGACATCCTTGCTATCGCTGTTCCCCTTCTTATTGCTTCTTCCACATTTCTTATATCTACTAAATTATACCTTAAAAACAAACTACTCCCTTTATAATGTCTAAATTCCTCTTGTGTTTCTATTAAATCTTTTTTCGCTGTCCATCTTGCTCTCCCTGCATATATTACTATTGGTACTACTGTTGCTGTTGGCTTATCTTTTAATCCTCTTCTTGAATTCATTATTGCTACGGTATATTCTGCTATTCTTTCTGCCATCTTCATATCTACTTTTGTTTGTTCTTCTATTAAAAAGAATACTTCTTTATTTTTTAATTTATATACTATATCAGTTTCTCTTTCCTCATATAATTTTGTTATATACTTTGTTTCATATTTTTCTATGTCTTCCACTTTTATCTTTTCTTGTGGATATAGTTCTACGTTTATTAGTTTTACTATTTCTTCTTTATCATTTAATATTTTCCTAAATAACTTATCATGCTTGTGATGTTTAGACTTGCTTTTTAAATTTATTTCATATTCCTGGCTTACATCACTTAATTTCCATGTAGTTTTTCTATTTAAGTAAGCTACTAAATATGGATAATCTTCACTCGTATAATACTGCAATACTTTTTTCTCCTTTTTATTTTAATATTATCGCACTATAAAATCAATATTTATTTTACAGTAAATTGTTTGTTTTAAATCTACTTTTCTTTGTCTTTCACCTCTTTTCGTTATTTTTCTCACTTTTTAATTTTTTGGAAAATTCAGATTAAAAATTTGAA
Organism: uncultured Clostridia bacterium; assembly: GCA_944388775.1. Classification (GTDB taxonomy): domain Bacteria; phylum Bacillota; class Clostridia; order TANB77; family CAG-508; genus CAG-269. Next base: position 88,871 of record CALXKC010000001.1, read on the forward strand.
TAAAAATAAAAGATTTTGTACACAAATATATTACCATATTTTTCCATAAAATACAATAGTTTTTAATTACTTTTTTGAAAATATTAAATATAATATTTTTGTACAATTGAATAAAATCATAATTTTTCATACATAATAATATTATAAAAGATATTTTATGTATCCATATAGAGTGTAATATGTATATTTTCGACATTTTTTGACATTTGAGATGATGTTTTTACATTGTAGGTCTATTGATATTTTTGTCATAAAATTAGAAAATATTTTATATATTTACAAATAGGATAATAAAGGAATGATTAAGATGAAAAATGTAGATACAAAAAAATTATTTAAAACATTAGGAAAAAATGTTAAGTATTACAGAAAATTGTATAACTTAAAAACAGGAAAAATGACACAAGAAAATCTAGCCGAAGCAGTTGACGTTTGTACAGCTCTTATAGGTAACTTAGAAAGTGAAAGAATAGAACAAGGTGTTAGTGTTATTACTTTAGTTAAATTAAGTAAAGCATTAAACGTTTCTATAGATGATTTACTTAGTCCAACACATAAAGAAAATTAATTTAAAACTTTTAGAAGGTTTCCTAAATAGATATTTACTTTTAAAGTAATGGTTCAAAATAGGAACCCTCTTTTAATAATTCCCAGTAATAACGAATAAAAATAGAATAAACAAAAAACATAGCAAAATCAATAAAAATTTGCTATGTTTTTTTGGAAAAAAATAACTTTTTCGCACAAAAAAATGATAAAATAAAAGTGAAAAAATATACAAAGGATGGTGGTATATATGAAAAAAGAATTTTCAAAAAATACAACAGAAGTATTTGTGAAGACGATGTTTCACTATGTACCAGATATACTGAAATACATAGATGAAATAAAAGACCCTAGAAAAGGACATAATTATTCAATGAGATATTTGATTATGTCAGAAATATTAATGTTCTTAAGTGAAGGAAAGTCACAGAGATTTACAGAGACAGCATATAAAGATACAAAATATTTAGAGAATATAGGAAAAATAATAAAAGAGGAAGTAAAGAAGATACCTGATGCAGAAATATATACAGATGTTTTTTCGAGAATATTAGGAGAAGAAATAGAAGAATTCCAGTACAAAATTAATCATCAAATGATAAGAAATAAGATATATGAGGAATCTAAAGTAATGGGAAAATATAATATGGTATTAGATGCAAGTAGATTTCAGAAAGCACATTATGAAGTAAGTGAAGAATGGTTAAGTCAAACAAAGGAAGAGAAAACAACATGGTATATATCAATGTTAGAGCTAAAACTGATAGCAAATGAGATGGCAGTATCAATAATGAATGAGATGATAAGAAATAAAGATAAGAAAAGGGAAAATGAAACAGAAGAAGAATTAAAAAATAAAAGTGAAGAAGAAATAAAACAAGATTGTGAATTAAATGCCACAAAAAGATTATTGCCAAAATTCAAAGAAAAATATCCAAAATTGCCAGTAAGAATAATAGGAGATTCATTGTATCCATGTATAGAGATAATGAAAATGCTAGAAGAGCTCAAATTAGAATATATCTTTGTACTAAAAGATAAGAGATTACCAACATTAACAGAAGATTTTTTAAATTTAGTAAGTTTACCAGAAGGAAGTAGACATTTAGTAGAGAACGAGAAAGAACTAATATTAACAATGTGGGAAAATGAAATAGAATATCAAGGAATAGAAACAAATATAATAAGACAAATAAAGAAGAATAAAGAAAATGGAAAGTATGCAATATGGATGTGGATGACAAACAGAGAAATAACAAAAAATAATATTAATAAAATAATATATTGTGCAAAATTAAGAGATTATATAGAAAATCAAGGATTTAGAGAACAAAAGATAACAAGTGGAATAGATTTAGAACATGTATATTCAAAAAATGTTAAAGCAATCAAAGTAATATATACGATAATACAAATAACGCACTTAATACTGCAAATAATAGAACATTCAGATATCTGTGGAGAATTTAATAAAAAATATGGAAGCGTAAAGGTATTTCGACGATAATTTTATGCATACTTAACAAGAGAATACGCAAACATAAAAATTATACAAATCAAAATCCAAATACGCTTCAATAAATCAACGTTAACTTACTCAAATTATATAGAAAAACGATGAAAAAGTCAAATAAAAAAATAAGCAAAATAGGAGACTTGTGTGCTAAAAAAAGAAAAAGAGAAACTTGAAAGCCTTGAAAAGTAAGCGGTCAACAAAAAGACGTATTGAAACCTCAAACTTATTCCTATATAATTGGACTAGAGTTTGAGGTTGTTCA
>CALXKC010000002.1 GCA_944388775.1 uncultured Clostridia bacterium
TTTGTAACAAAAAATTAAAATTTTTGTAACATTAAGAATTCTAAAAAATCGCTTGATTTTTTCTTGCTGATATAGTAGAATAGAAAACGCAAACAGGTATTTGAAGATAGTTTGGGAAAGAGGAGTGTCCTCAAATCCCTAAAATCAGGGATTTTAAGGACCGTCCCCTAATCCCGGAAAGGAAGATGTGTAGTGCAAGATGTTTTAGAAGGTTTAAATGATAAACAATATGAAGCTGTAATAAATACAGAAGGACCATGCTTAGTTATAGCAGGAGCTGGAAGTGGTAAGACAAAAGTTTTAACACATAAAATTGCATATTTAATAGGAGAAAAAGGTGTTAAGCCATGGAATATATTAGCAATTACATTTACTAATAAAGCAGCAAATGAAATGAAAGAGAGAATTGCAAATATTGTAGGTGATGATGCAAAAGATATTTGGATGGGAACATTCCATTCTATTTGTGTGCGTATTTTAAGAAAATTTATTGACAGAATTGGTTTTGATTCATCTTTCATAATTTTTGATACTTCTGACCAAAAGACTTTAGTAAAAGGCTGCTTAAAAGATTTATCAATAGATGATAAATTATTTAATGATAGAGCAGTATTATCAGAAATTAGTAATGCTAAAAATGAAATGTTAGATCCAGACCAATATGCCGTAAGAGCAAATGGAGATTTTAGAAAAGAAAAAATTGCAACAGTTTATGAATTGTATCAGAAGAGATTAAAAGAAAATAATGCAGTAGATTTTGATGATATTATTAATTATGCAATAAAAATATTAGAAGAAAATCCAGATATATTAGAATATTATTCAAATAAATTTCAATATGTTTTAGTAGATGAGTATCAAGATACAAATAAATCACAATTTACATTAGTTACAATGCTAGCATCTAGAAATGGAAATATTACAGTAGTTGGAGATAATGACCAAGGAATATATAGCTTTAGGGGTGCTGATATTTCAAATATTTTGAATTTTGAAAGAGATTTCCCAGGTACAAAGATTATAAAATTAGAGCAAAATTATCGTTGTACAGGAAATATATTAAAAGCTGCAAATGCAGTTATAAAAAATAATGAAGTTAAATACAAAAAAGAATTATGGACACAAAATGAAGAAGGAAATTTGCCTAAAGTATATCAAGCAGATAATGAATATGATGAAGCAACATATATTGTAGAGCAAATTGAACATTTAAAAAGAGAAGAATATTATAAATATTCAGACTTTGCTGTACTTTATAGAATGAATACTCAATCAAGAGCAATAGAAGATATTTTAAGAAGAGAAAATATACCATATAAAATTGTTGGTGGATTAAAATTCTATGAAAGAAAAGAAATTAAAGATACTATTGCGTATTTGAGATTGATACAAAATGGTAATGATAATTTGAGTTTAAAAAGAATAATTAATGAACCTAAAAGAGGAATTGGAAAAACAAGTTTAGATAAAGTAGAACAAATTGCAGAAGCAAGTGGAAATTCTATGTATGAAGTTATAAAAAAAGCTGATGAATTTGGTTTAAATAGAGTATTTTTAAATTCTAGAGAATTTGTAAATGTTATAGAAGAATTAAAAAGTAAAAAAGATGAACTTAGTGTTTCTGAATTGATAAAATTAACGCTTAAGAAAACAGGATATACAAAGGCTTTAGAAGCGGAAAATACAATCGAAGCAGAAAATAGAATTGCAAACTTAGATGAGTTATTAACAGTTGCAATTGAATTTGAAGAAGAATTTGCAGAAAATTCACTATCAGAATTTTTAGAAGGAATAACATTGTCAAGTGATTTAGATAATATGGAAGAACAAGAAGATTCCGTTACATTAATGACATTACATAGTGCGAAAGGTTTGGAATTCCCAGTAGTATTTTTAGTTGGTATGGAAGAAGGAATTTTCCCAGGATATCAATCTATGATGGATCCTCAAGAGCTAGAAGAAGAAAGAAGATTATGCTATGTTGGAATTACTAGAGCAAAAGAAAACTTATTTTTAACATGTAGTAAGCAAAGAACAGTATTCGGCTCAACAAGCTATAATCCAGTATCTAGATTTTTAAATGAAATACCAGAAGACTTGTTAGAAGGTTATCAAGAAGCATTTGGAGAGCCAGATAATAATAAAAATCAAATGTTTAAAGAATCTAATTATAGTTGGACATATGGTAGTAGAGATAATAGAAATAACGGAAATAGTGCAATTAAGACATATAAAATTAATGAAAAAGAACCTGCTATGTCAGCAAGTAATAAAAATAGTGGTTTTGCATTTAGAACAGCAGAAAGTTTTCTAAATAGTATAGGAAAAAAATCTGCTATAAATACAAATAACCAAGTAGATTTGTCAAAATATGAGGCAGGTGTTAGAGTTTTTCATAAGAAATTTGGAGAAGGTACTATTAATATGGTAGAGCCTGAAGGTGAAGACTTAAAAGTTGATATTAATTTTGATAAAGCTGGTCATAAGAGATTGATGGCTAAATATGCAAATTTAGAAATCATAGACAGGGATTAGGGGACGGTCCTAAAAATCCCTAAAAGCAGGGATTTAGGGACGGACCTTAAAATTTCAAAAATTATTTACTGTCAAAGAGCAAATCATCAAAATACATCTAATAATAAAAAATTAGATGTATTTTTTGTTTAATGGTATAAAAAAATTAAATATAGTAAATACTTAATAAAGAAATTAAAAGAAAGGAATGATTTAAATGGCAGATTTAACACAAGCAGAATTACAACACCTAAGACATTTAATAGGTGCACATGAGACAGCATATCAAAAATTAAACACATATTCAGCACAAGCTGTTGACCCACAAATAAAGCAAATATTTGCAAAATCAGCACAAGATGCTTTAAACACAAAACAAAAATTAATGACATTTTTAAATAATTAAGAAGGGAGAGAAAAGTATAATGGATGAAAAAACAATGGTAAACGATATTTTAAGCGGTGTAAAATCAGATTTAACAGCATATCAAACAGCTATATCTGAATCTGAAAATATGAATTTAAGACAAACTTTTCAACAAATAAGAAATAATGATGAAAGTTTTCAATATGAATTATTTAAAATAGCTCAAACTAAAGGATATTATAAACCAGCACAAAAAGCAACAGTAACAGAAATTAATCAAGTAAAAACAGAATTACAACAATAGAAATTAAAAAGTATATTCACATTCTTATATAGAACGAATATACTTTTTTAAGATTATTTAATAAATTGTTCTTTTTTTAGTCCAGTTATTTTTAAAATAATATTTATATCTATTTTTTCTGAAAGCATTTTTTTTGCTACATCAATTAAACTTTCTTGTCTTCCTTCTTGTAAGCCTTCTTCTATTGCTTTTTTTCTCATTTCTTCTGCTTCTTTTCTTAATACTTCATGAATATGTGCCATAACTTCATCTCCTCCTTTTTCTTTTAATATTATTTCTTTAATTTTTTCTAGCTTATCTTTTTCTAATCTATCTTCCCAAATATATCCTACTTCTCTTGCAAATTCTTCTCTTTCTTTTTCACTTGTTAGAGTTTCGGAAAACTTTTCTACAGCATTTAATAGTTGTTCAGATGAATTCAATCGATCAATTACAGATATTCTTGCTATTGCTGTTCTTCTTTCTATTGCTTCTTCTACACTTCGTATATCAACTAAATTATATCTAATGATTGAGCTACTACCTTTACGATGTTTAAAGACCTCTTGTGATTCTTCTAGTCCTTTTTTTGCTGTCCATTTCGATGTTCCTGCATAAATCACTATTGGTACAATAGTTGGTTGCAGTTTTTTATTTTTTTTGTCTTTTGAATTTTTTCTTGAATCCATGATTGATAGACTATAATCTGCCATTCTAAATGGCAGATTTTCATCTACTTTTGTCTGATGTTCAATTAGAAAGAAAACTTCTTTACCTTTTAATTTGTATACAATATCTGCAATTCTTTCTTCAAATTTATTTGTTATATAATGTGTTTCATATTTTTCTAAATTTTCTGCCTTAATTTTGTCTTCAGGATCCAATTCCTGATTTATTAATTTAGCTACTTCTTCTTTATTATTTAATATTTGTCTAAATAGTTTATCATGTTTATGATGTTTATATTGTTTTTTTGCAGTATCTAATATATAGTCTTCACTTACATCATTTAAAACGTGTGTTACATTTTGATTTACAAAAATAACTAAATCTAAATAATCTTTCATTGTATAATATTCCAATATTTGAACCTCCTTTATTGTAATTCATTCACACTATAAAATCAAAGTTTATTTTATAGTAAAAATGGTGTGTTTATTAATATAATCTATGTATATCTTTTCTTTTCACCTCTTTTTATTATTTTTCTTTGTTTTTAATTTTTTTTGAAATTTAAGATTAAAATATTTAGTAATAAATTTAGTTTTAGATATAAATTTGAAGAAATTATATCCAAATATTATCATAATTTACTATGATTTGCAATGAAATTTTCAAAAATTATGTAATTTTTCATCGCATTTTTCGACAAAATATTGTTTGATTATATTAAGAATACCAATAAAGATTAAAATAAATATCAAATAGTAGTGCGAATAACTTTGAAACGAGGAAAAGAAAAAAAGAGATAAAACGAAGAAAAGTGAGATAAACGAAAAAAAACAAAAAAAACTTAGGGAAAATCAAGATGCATTATCTTTGCAAAAAAACAAATGTTACAATATTATTACACTGATCGGCATGTAGTTTAAAGAACTAAATTACAAAGGAGAGATTGAATATCATGTTCAAAAAGATTTTGGTACACACAAGAAAGGGTATTAAATTTATTATATTATTTATGATTGCAGCTTTTTTAATAGTAGGTGCAATTGCTTTTTTATATAAACCAACATATAGTGTATTTATAAATGGAGAACAGGTTGGATATACAGAAAACCGTTCAGAATTACAGCACAAAATAAATGATTATGTTGAAAAAGGCGATGGAACAAATGAAAATGTAGCATTTGTACAAGTAAATAATATGCCAGAATATAAATTGTGTTTGTTAAAAAAGAATATTGTAACAAATGATGATGAAATATTTAATGATATAAAGTCACAAGGAGTTACATATTATAGATATTATGCAATACTAGATAATCAAGAAGAAAAACTTTATGTATCTAATTTTGAAGATGCAGAAAACGTAGTTAATACATTAAAAGAAAAAGATAGTGCAAATGTTGAAACAATATCTATAGTTGAAAAATATGAAACAGAATTAAAAGATTTAGTATCTAGTGAAGAAGCTGTTTCAAAATTGTATGTAGAAAAACCAAAAGTTGTTAAAGTAGCTACAGCATCTTCAGGTAGGTCAAGTAGTGTATATCAAGCAACAGGAACCGTAAATACGAAAACTACAACTTCAAGTGGAAAAGTTAGTTTAGGAATATCACTAATTAAGCCAGTATCTGGAACAATATCATCTAGATTTGGTTCACGAAGTAGTGTTAGAAGTTCAGCCCATACTGGATTAGATATAGCTGCACCATCAGGAACAGCAGTTAAAGCTGCTGCATCAGGTACGGTAACATTTTCAGGATATAAAGGTTCATATGGAAATTTAATAGTAATTAGTCATGGAAATGGTGTACAAACATATTATGGACATTGTAGTAAATTATATCTTTCTGCTGGTACACAAGTTTCACAGGGACAAACAATTGCAGCAGTTGGTTCTACTGGAAATTCAACTGGACCACATTTACATTTAGAAATACGTGTTAATGGGGTGGCATATAATCCACAAAACTACTTATATTAATTAGTTGAAAAATAATTACAATTTTATCTACGTTAAATCACATTTAAAACGCAGTTACATACAAATAGTATGCGCCTTTGCATTTTAAATGTGATTTGCTTTGCTAAAATTTAATTCTTTTCTAACGTTATATATAAAGTTTTTTTAAACAAAGTATTGAATTCCTTTTGATATTGCATTATTTTTAATATAAATTTTTGCATGTTCAGCTAATTTGTATTCAAAATTAGCTGAAAAATTTTGAAATTTTGCAAATTCAGATAATATATTAAAAACTTTATGTACGTATTTATCTTTAAAATTAATATCTTTAAAAACCAAGAAAAACTTATTTTGGTAATTATAAAGAACAATTTTTTTTGCTAATTTGTCAATATTCAAATTTTCAATTTTAGATATACTGTTACAAAAATCGCAAAAATAATCAAAATTATCAAATTCATAAACAGCATTTTTTAAAGAAGGTGTATTGTTTTTTCTTTTTACAATTAATTTCCTTTTGGAATCATTATTTAGAACATTATTTGTATTAATAGAGCTATTTTCAGAAGAAGAGTATTTTGTAATTGTAAATACTACAACATCTTCTAAAGTAGAAAATGCTTCTATTAATAATTTACATCCTTCTGTATGAAAGTCAACTTCTTTTTCAGCTTTTTGAAGGATATCTAAAAAAAGATTTTGTGAATTCATAATATTGTCAAAAAAAGTATGTATATCATTTGTATTCTTTTCTATGTCGTCTATATTCATGATAATTCTGATTTTATTATCTGTTAATTTTTCTATTTTCATATGGTAGGCCTCCTAATATCTATAATTATATTATACTACTAATATCATTATATGAAAAGGAGTAAATTTTGGTAAAATTATTGTAATATACTTGAAAAATTTGCTAATTCAATATATAATAGCAAAGAGTTAAAAAAGAAATATCCGTAGCAAAAGATTGAAAAATAATTACAATTTTGGATTGTGAGTTAAGGAAGGAATGATTAATATGGCAACTAAAGAAAAAAATGTATGGATTTTATTAATATTTATTTTATCAGGACTAGTAGTTGGGGGACTACTGGGACAATTAGCATCAAATGTAAGCTGGTTATCATGGCTATCATATAGCCAAAGTTTTGGATTAGAAAATCCGGTAGTTTTAGATTTAAGTGTTGTAGAATTAACATTTGCACTTATGTTTAGAATTAATATAGCTAGCATTATAGGTATGATACTTGCAATATTTATTTATAAAAAAATCTAATAAAAAGTAGGGGCAATTAAAAACGAGGAAGGAATGACTATAATTTGTCAATAACAATAAAACAATTGCCAGAAACAGAAAGACCATATGAGAAATTAGAATTATATGGAGAATCAACATTATCAAATGCTGAATTATTAGCAATAATTATAAAAACAGGAACAAAGGAAGAAACATCAGTACAACTTGCACAAAAAATATTAAATTTAAATGATACAAAGCAAGAAGGACTTAATTTTTTGAAAAATATAACTATTGAAGAATTAACTCAAATAAAAGGCATAGGAAAAATAAAGGCAATACAATTAAAGGCAATAGGTGAACTTGCAATAAGAATGTCAAAGCCAGTAAATTATAAAAGAGTTATTGTAAGAGAGCCAAAAGATATTGTAAATGTCATAATGGAAGAATTAAGATTTCAAAAAAGAGAAATTGCGAAAATAGTTATACTAAATGAGAAAAATGAAATACTAAAAATTAAAGATTTATCATTTGGAGGGACAAGCTATGTTAATATTTCAATAAAAGAAATATTAGTTGAACCTATAAAAATGAAAGCATCTAAAATAATATTGATACACAATCATCCGACAGGAGATTCAACTCCAAGTGATACAGATGTGAAATTCACATATAATCTTTATGATTTAGGACAAATTTTGGGAATACAACTATTAGACCATATAGTAATAGGAGTAGATACTTACACAAGTATTTTTTCACAAATAGTGGAAAGTATGCCTGATACAAATGAAAAGGAAAATAGGACAGAAGTTAAAAAGAAAGGATAAGCGATAATTATGAAACTTTTTACATTTGGATCAAAAGATATTGGAATTGATTTGGGAACAGCAAATATTTTAGTTACAGTAAAGGGAAAAGGAATAGTTTTAAAAGAACCTTCAGTTGTAGCAATAGATAGAAAAACTGGAAATATATTGGCAACAGGAAATGAAGCAAAAGAAATGTTAGGAAGAACACCAGAGCAAATAAAAGCAGTAAGACCATTAAAAGATGGAGTAATTGCAGATTTTACTGCTACACAATTAATGCTTAAAAACTTAATAGAAAAAGTAGGGAAAAGATATAATGTTGGAAAGCCTAGAGTTGTTGTAGGTGTACCTTCAGGTATTACAGAAGTTGAAGAAAGAGCAGTAGAAGAGTCAGTAATTCAAGCTGGAGCAAAAGAAGTATATTTAATTGAAGAACCAATGGCAGCAGCAATTGGTGCGTCACTAGATGTTGGAGAGCCAAGTGGAAGTATTATTGTTGATATTGGTGGAGGAACAACAGAAGTTGCAGTTATTTCTTTAGGAGGAATAGTTGTAAGCCATTCTTTACGTGTTGCTGGGGATGAATTAGATGAGGATATAGTGAACTTTGTTAAAAAGGAAGAAAATTTAGCAATTGGAGAAACAACAGCTGAACAAATAAAAATGCAAATAGGTTGTGCGATGCCACTTATGACAGAAATGTCAATGGAAGTTAGAGGAAGAGACTTAGCAGATGGATTACCTAGAACAGTGACAGTTACATCTACACAAATAGAAGAGGCAATGAAAGAATCTATTGGAAAAATTGTAGAAATTGTTAAACTAACATTGGAAAAAACACCACCTGAACTTGCATCAGATATTATGGAAAAAGGAATTGTGCTAGCTGGTGGTGGTGCATTAATAAAAAATCTAGATAAATTATTAAGTTTAGAAACAGGTATGCCAGTATATGTTGCAGAAGAGCCTTTAGACTGTGTAGTTAGAGGAACAGGAAAAACTTTAGAAGATTTAGAAAGATTAAAAACAGTTTTAATTAATGCAAGAAAAAGGAAATAGAAAAGAAAAAAAGATTGAGAGGTAAAAAATGTATAGGAATAAGAAAGCAGGAACTGTTGGAATTATAATTACTATTATTATTTTAATATTGATTGTTATTTTCTCAAATGGAGAAAGTAATACTGCATTTTTTGAAAATGCAGCTAGTAATTTAGTTATGCCTATTCAAAATGGTTTAACTTATTTGAAAAACAAAATAAGTGGTAATAATACATTTTTTACAGATATAAATAATTTACAAGCAGAAAATGAAGAGTTAAAACAAAAGAATAGTGAATTAGAGCAATCATTAAGAGAACTAGAAAATATAAAAACAGAAAATGAAACATTAAAAGAATATTTGAATTTAACTGAAAAATACGGGGAATATAGTACAGTACCGGGATATGTTATAAATAAGGATATAAGTAATTATTCAAAAACAATAGTGATTAATTTAGGATCAGATGATGGAGTATCAGAAAATATGACTGTTATAGCAGACCAAGGTTTAGTTGGATATGTTGTTTCAGTTACAGATACAACAGCAAAAGTGGAAACAATAATTGATACGGCAAGTTCAGTTAGTTGTATTATGAGCTCAAATGATGAAAGTATAGTATGTAAAGGAACAATGGATGATGATTCTTCATTAAGGGCTATGTATATTCCAACTGATAGTAATATTGCACAGGGTGAAAGTATTGAAACATCAGGTTTGGGTGGAATTTATCCAAAAGGAATACATGTTGGAACAGTAGAAAGAGTAACAAATACTCAAAATTTGACAGATAGATATGCAATAGTGAAGACAGCAGTTGATTTTGATAAGTTGAATACGGTCTTAGTTATAACAAACCAATAAATGAATAGAGCTGATGATATATTTATATATTTTTCCGTAATCCCCATTCAAGAAAATGTAATTCACATACGTTCAAACATTTTCTAGAAAGGTCCCCCCAATATACTTCAAAATATATAAATATATCATCAGCAAATAAAAGAATATAGTTTTTGTAAGTTAAATAGCAAACTAAACGAAGTAAAAGTGAAAGAGGTGAACCAAGTGAAAAAATTAGTTATTAATATATTTTTGATTTTAACAATTTTTATTATCTATTTTTTGCAATCTAATTTTTTCACTTGGTTTAATATTGCAGGAATAATGCCAAATCTTTTTGTTGTTATAGTTTTGTTTATAGGGCTATTTGCAAGCAAAACTATGGGAACAATTTATGGAATAGTTATTGGACTTATATTAGATTTACTATTTGGTAGAAGTGTTGGTATTCAGGCAGTTTCTTTGGGGCTAATTGGATTTTTAGCAGGAATATTTGATAAAAACTTTTCTAAAGATAGCAGAATGACAATTATGCTTATGGTTTTAAGTTCAACAGTAATTGTTGAAGTATTAAATTATTTGTTTAAATACATGTTTGAAGGAATTAGTGTAGAAGTATTCAATTTTGTTAAAATTTTAATTTTAGAAGTTATATTTAATCTATTATTAACGATCATATTGTATCCATTAATTCGAAAATTTGGATATGATATAGAAAATGAATATAAAGGAAATAAAATATTAACAAGGTATTTTTAAAAGGCAGGTGATAATTTGGTAAGTATTAAAAGAGGAAATACTAGAAAAGTAGCAAAAAAGGCAAATACAAATTTAAGATTTAATATAATAACAGTATTAATATATATTGTAGGAATTATTTTAATTGCTAGATTATTCGACTTGCAAATTGTTCACGGTGCAGAATATAGAGAACAATCAAATACGAGGCTAACAAGAGAAAGTACAATTGAGGCAGCAAGAGGTTCAATATTAGATAGAAGTGGACAAGAATTAGTTACATCAAATGCACAATTTTCTTTGGAAATGTACAAGACAAAAGTAGATGACCAAACATTAAATCAAGATATATTAAATATGGTACAAGTATTAGAAAAATATGGTTGTTCATATTCTGATGATTTCCCAGTAAATACTGACACATTTGAATATACAATATCAGGAGATGAATTAGCTGAGTGGAAAGAAGATTATGATATAGATGAGGATATGACAGCTGAACAGGCTTTTTATGAATTTAAAGATAAATATGAAATTCAAAATACAGATATTCAAGAAATTAGAAAAATAATTGCAATAAGATATTTGATATCACAAAAAGGATATAGTAGTACGAGAGCTGTTACAATTTCAGAAAATATACCAAGAGAAGCGGTTGCAGAATTTAGTGAGAGCTCATCTAAATTTGCAGGTATAAATATTGTTGTTAAACCAGTTAGAAAATATACTTCTGGAACTTTAGCATCACATATTTTAGGATATGCAGCACAAATAAGTTCAGAAGAATATGAATCTAGAAAAGAATATTATTCTCAAAATGATATAATTGGAAAAACAGGAATAGAATATGTTTTTGAAGAATATTTAAAAGGAAAAAATGGAACAAAACAAATTGATATGGCAGTTGATGGTTCTACAACTGCTGAATATATAGCAGAAGAAGCTATTAAAGGTTCAGATATAGTTCTAACAATAGATGCAAATTTACAACGAGTTACAGAGGAAGCCTTAAAAGCAAATATTGAGAAAATACGAAATGGTGGATTTGGTCAAAGATTTGATACAAATGCAGGTGCTTGTGTTGTAATGAATGTAAATACTGGAGAAGTACTTGCAATGGCAAGTTATCCAGATTATAACCCAGCAGATTTCGTTGGAGGAATTAGTACAGAAAACTGGAATAATTATACAAATAATGAAGCAAAACCATTGGTAAATAAAGCCGTACAAAATTCATATTCACCAGGTTCTACTTTCAAAATGATTACAGCAATAGCAGGACTAGAGTCTGGAACAATAACTACTACAACAAAAATAAATGATGTTGGAGTGTATAGAAAATATAGAGATTATCAACCAAAATGTTGGTATTATAGTGATTATGGTAGAGGACATGGATGGCTAGATGTTGCAGGTGCAATTGAAAAATCATGTAACTATTTCTTCTATCAAACAGCAGATAATATGGGAATTGACACTTTAGTAAAATATGCTAAATATTTTGGCTTAGGAACAAAAACTGGTATAGAATTGCAAAGTGAAACAGCAGGACAATTGGCAAGTAGAGAAACAAAACAAAAATTACATCCAAATGATCCAACTTGGTATCCAGCAGACTCATTACAAGCAGCAATCGGACAAAACGACAATGAATTTAGCCCATTGCAAATGGCAAAATATATAAGTATGCTTGCAAATGGTGGTAAGCAAATAGATGTAAGTATTGTAAAAACTATTAGAAATTCAGACGGATCAGAAGAATCAAAAGAAGAAATTAATAGTTTTGTAAATCAAAAATTAGGAATTGAAGAAACACAAACTGAAGATATAACAATCAATCAAAATAACTTAAATGCAGTATTATCAGGAATGCAATCTGTTACAGGTGATTCTGGAGGAACAGCATATGTTAGATTTAAAGACTTTAATATAAGCGTTGGAGGAAAAACAGGTTCAGCTGAAGCACCAAATGATAAAGTTCATGCATGGTTTGTTGGATTTGCACCATTTGAAAATCCAGAAATAGCAATAGTTGTTATGGTTGAAAATGGAGGACATGGAAATTATACGGCAGAAGTTGTTAGAGATATAATGGAAGAGTATTTTGGAATGAATACACAAGATATTCAAGAGGATATGACTGCTGAGCCATACACGCAAAGTTTAAATTAGTTGCAATTTATAGTTTATAAAATGTTGGTATGTTAATTTTTCATAAATTTTTCGGTTCAATACGAAAATATAATGATTTCTAAAATAATTTTATGGCACCCTTTCACGGCGAGCGCGAACATTTTCCATAAAATTATTTAAGAAATTCTAAATTTTCTCCAATCACATTCAAAATTTATTCAATATTAACATGCCAACATTAAGTGAAATAACTTGACTATGAATTGCAACAAATAATAAAAGAAAAGAGGAAGTTTGAAATGAAGAATTGTGTTAGTATTAATTTAAAGAAAAATGAAATTGTGATTAAATTAAGTGATAATGCAACTCAAAGAGAAATAGTAGAATGTTTAAGAAGAAAATTGCCAGAATTAAAAAAACTATATAAAGATGAAAAAACACCAATAACTGTTACAGGAAAGGTACTAAAAAATAGAGAAATAGATGAAATACAAGAATTAATAAAGAGTAAAATTGATGTAGAAATAGATTTTGATATGCCGAAGAGTTTAGGGTTATCAAGTATAAAGAAAACCTTTGAGAAAGAAATAGCAATTTCTGAAACTAAATTCCATAGAGGGTCATTACGTTCTGGTCAAAAATTAGAATCAGATGGAAGTTTAGTAATATTGGGGGATGTTAATTCGGGAGCAGAAGTAATGGCATCTGATAATATTGTTGTATTAGGTGCATTAAGAGGATTAGCTCATGCAGGAGCAAAAGGAAATAAGCAAGCTATAATTGCAGCTGGATTATTAGATACAGTTCAAATTAGAATAGCAAATATAGTAAGAGAAATAGACAGAGATGAAGAACCTATGCATAAGCAGGCTTATGTGAGTGTAATTGATGGCAAGATTGAAATTGAATAAAAAAGCCATAATTTAATTGAAAATAAAAACAAAAACCAGTAAAAGTGTTAACTCAAAAGCAACATTATTAAAACTAGATATAACATATAATCTTTGACGCCTTCTTGATATAGAAAAAATAATAAACCAAGAATAATAATATCATCTAGATAAAGTGAAATACCTAAAATTTCAATAATTGGTTCACCACTATCCATGTCGAATGGGTTTTGAAAATGGATAGGTCCAAAACCAGAATATCTAGATGATTTATTTTTTTTATCTTCGGCACGATTTGGTTCAATGACACTATTTATATCATTGTTTGAATCAGGGGCATTATAGCTTGTATTAAAATTATTTGATTCCTTACTAATGTTTTTATTATAGTTATTTCTTGCATAATATCTATTCATATTATAAGGATATTGATAAAAAGGAAAAATAGGCATTATTTAGGACTCTCCTTATTATTTGAGTTGTCAGAATTATTTGCATTATCTGAAACATTTTCTGAACTTCTATTATTTTGATTATTATCATTATTAAATAATCCTGTAATTTGAGCTATATTAAGTAAATTAGCATATTGATCAACCTTTTCTCTTCTACTTTCTCTAAGATAAGGTTTAAGAGAATGAAGTAAGTTACTACTAGGGTTATTTGAATTGTTCATTTTGTCCATTACTGATTTCATTTTCATAATAGTATTCATATCTATGTTATTAAAATCAAAAGAATTAGTTGAGTTTTCAGTATTATTTGAGGAATTATTAGTATTGTTTTGACTATTGTTATTATTGTTATTCATCATAGAAGAGAAATTTTGTATTATTTCAGGTGGAATTTGTGAAATTACATCATTTAATTCACCTTTATTCATCATATCTTTTAATTTATTAATTGTATTTTCATCAAAATTCATATTATTCAAAAAAATCACCTCTTATATAAATATATTCTTTTTCAAATAATCTATGTTTATTATATGAAATAATAAAGAAAATGTTAATGAACATAAAAACTTGAAAAATAATAGCAAAACTGTTGAAAAAACTGGAAAAATGCGATATAATATGTAATAGGTGGGAAAATGTAAAAAATAAAGGAGGCTATCATTATGAAAAATAAAATATTAAAAATAGCAACAATTATTGTGCTAATAATGACTTTAACACTAACAAATTTCCTATTTGTAGGGTCAAGTCTTATTAGTTATGCTGCAAATGCATTAGAAACTAACCATAAAAATGTCGAGTTTAATGCATATTTTACAAATGCAAATAATCAAGAAATATCTTCAGTAGATATGTCAAGCGAAGAAGATATTTATTTAAATATGCAAATAGAAGTAAAAAATGAAGGATATTTTAATGGTAAAATTACAATAGGAGATAGTAATTTTACTTTAAAAAGTACAGACAGTAACTATGTAAATAATATAGAAGGAAATGTAATTACTTTAAATCAGATAAATGCTAATACAAAAGCAGAAATTAAAGTAAATGTAGAATTAAATAAAGATGAAATATTTAACTTAGAAAATTTGTCTAAAACTAATATAATCAAATTAGAAGGAAAATATTATGATAGCACTGAAAAAGATATAAATATTGAGGCTGAAAGAGATCTTAAGTTAGATTTAATTGAAAATTATACTTCTGATAATATTTCAGATAGTATAGAATTAATTACTAACAAAATAACTTCAGTTGATGGCAAAGAAAAAAGAGTTATTCAATTACTTTGGAATGTTGGATTAAAAGAAAATAACTATCCAATGAAAGAATTAGAAACAAATATAACAGTGCCAACAATTGATGGTAAAAGGGCAGAAGTTACAAAAGTTGTAGATTTTAATGAAATGACATATTATGACTATACATATGATGGTTCAAATGTGACTTTTAAATTCACAAACAAACCATCTAATAATAATGAAATTCGTTGGAAATTAGATGGAACTGAAAAAATAGTATTAACATATATTTATGATAGTGATGTAGAAATAAATAGTCAAGAAATAGTAGCAGAACAAAAAATAAAATTGTATGATGATAAAGAATTATCATATACACAAAATCTTATTTTAGATAATGAGGAAAAAGATAATATTGTAACTATAACTTCAGTACCAGAGCAACAAAGTATTTATAAAGGAAAATTATATGCAGGATTAGAAAAAGAATATGTTATAGATACAAGTATTAACATTAATTTTGCTAAAGCAATTATTGGTGGTATAACACTTCAAGAAAGTACAAATCAAAATATAATAAAAGATGTATATACAAAAACTGTAATATCAAAAGATGAATTTGACAAATTATTTGGCCAAACAGGAAAAATAACAATTTATGATGAAAATAGCCAAGTTATTGGTACAATTACTAATTCAACTCCGATAGATGAAAATAGAAATATAGTAATTACATATAGTACAGAGCCAACAGCAATAAGATTAGAAACATCAATACCAATTGCAGAAGGAACATTAGAAATTAAAAATTATAAAAAATTGATTTCAAACAGTTCAAGTAATATAGTTGAATTAGGACAAATTGGATACGTAACTGAAGTTGGTTATAATAACAACAAAATAGGACAAGTGGAAAATAGTATTGATTTACAAGAAACAACTACTCAAAGTAAATTTGAAATTGATAAAAGTACTTTATCAACAATAGCAGATAATTCTGTGGAAATGAGAGCTACATTGTTAACAAATAATGAACAATATGATTTATATCAAAATCCTGTATTTAGATTTGAATTACCAGAACAAGTAGAAAATATTCAAATTACAGGTGTAGAACTTTTATATGAAAATGAATTAAGAGTAGCAAATTATACTGTTGATGGTAGAAATATTATAGTCACATTAGAAGGTAAACAAACAGATTATAAAGATACAGCAGTAGAAGGAGCAGTATTAGTAATTAATGCAAATGTAACTATGAATAAAAAAGCTCCAACTACTGACACAGCTATAACAATGTATTATGAAAATGAAAATGCTCATTCATATGTAGATGGTACAAGTATAGGAAGTGAAACACAAGATATTAAAATAGTAGCACCAAAAGACTTAACAATAATTAATAGTATACCAGAAATTTCATTAGAGACTACTGGGCAAGATGAAAATGCAAGTGTAAATTTAATTACGCAAGATGTACCAAAACAATTAGAAATACATTCAGAGATAATAAACACAACTGAAAGTAGAATGAATAATGTAAGAATACTTGGAACATTATTAACAGATAGTAGCAAAAATAATTTAGGAATTCAGATTGTAGATGGTTTGCAAATATCTAATAGAGCAGATATAACGATTTATTATACAGAAAATGAAAATGCTACAAATGATTTAAATAGTGTAGATAATGGATGGAGTAAAGAATTTACTCAAAATGCTAAAAAATATTTGGTAATTATAGACCAATTAGAAACTGGAGAAAGTATTGAAATCTCATATAATGTACAAATTCCAGAAACATTAGAATATAACAAAAAAGCAGAAGAATATTATAGTGTAAGTTATGTAAGTGGAGAAACATCAGTGGAAAATACATTGAGTTCATCAATAATTACATTAGAAACAGGAATTGGACCAAAATTAGAAGCAAAATTATCTGCAACAATTGGTGGAAAAGAAATTACTCAAAATGTAAAAAATGGAGAAGTAATACAATATAATATAGAGGTTTCAAATACAGGTTCTGAAAATATAGATAATATTGAAGTAATAGGCCAAGTTCCAGATGGTACAACAATGGTAGTACCAGAAGAAGATTACGAATATACAGGAGCTTCATATTATGAAGAATTACAAGATAGAGAATATAAAACAACAATCGAAAATATTGAACCAGGAGATGTAAAAACAGTAACATATGAAGTAAGAGTAAATTCAGATACACCTGAAGGAACTAAATTAGAGAATAAGTTACAAGTTGCATTTAATGGGGTAACTTCAGAAACAGAAGCTCATGTATTAACAACTGAAAAAGGAAATTTAAGAGTAACAGTAAAAAGAGTTACAGATAGAAGTGTAGATTTATATACAGCAGGTGTAGTTCAATACTTTGCAATTATAGAAAACATTTCAGATGAAGAACAAACAGATGTAAAAGTACATACAAATTTCTCTAACAATCTAGAACCACAAAGAGTAACTTTAATTTCTGGAATGGGTGAAGAAAATGAAGAAATTTATAGAGTAGGGGTAGATGAAGATACATCAAGTTCATATACTCAAAATGATGAAGAGATAACAGAAACAGTTGATGATGGTATTACATCAGAAGATTTAGAATATAGTGATGAAATGAATATAGGAACAATAGCAGCAGGAGAAACAAAAGTATTGAGTTATGACATGTTAATAACTAAAACAGAAGAAAATGCAATTAATTTCTCAGTTGTAGTAGATGATGGTGAAAAAGAATATAACTCAAATGCATTATCAGATGAGGTAAAAGACTTTGCTATTGATTTAAGTATGGAAGATAAAACAGGAACACAAAATGTAAAATCAGGAGATGTAATAACTTATAGTATTAAAGTTAAAAATGAGACAAATACACAAACTAAAGACTTAATAATAAGAGATAATATTCCAACTCAATTAACAATTCAAAGAATTTTAATAAATGGAGAAGAATATGAAATCTCTGATACAAATAATTTAGAAATACCTATTGATATAGAGGCAAATGGAGAAACTGAAATTGAAATACAAGCAGTAGTTAATTATTCAGAAGGAAGAGTACAATCAGAAGCAATTACAAATGTAGCCACTGCTGAAGTATATGGAGAAACAATAGCAACTACGTCAGAAATTACACATATTATTTTGGCAAATGATAATTCAGGAGAAGGCGGAAGCGGAAATGGTCAAAATGATGTAGAAGATAATGATGTAGCAACAGGAACTAGCACAATATCTGGACTTGCTTGGTACGATGAAAATGGCAATGGTAGAAAAGATGATTCAGAACAGTTATTACGTGGAATAAAAGTAAAATTATTAAATGTTGAGACAAATAATATAGTAAAAGATACTTCAGGAAACGAATTAGAAGCTACAACAAATGAAAATGGTGTATATGTACTAGATAAAATAGGAAACGGTAGATATATAGCAATATTTGAATATGACAATTCTCAATATACTTTAACAAGATATAAAGCAACTGATGTACCTGAAAACCAAAATTCAGATGTTTTAATGAATAATTTAACAATAAATGGTGAAAATGAACAAGTTGCTTCAACAGATATTTTAGAAATAAATAATGATAATATTTCAAATATTAACATTGGTTTAGCTTTATTACAAAATTATGATTTAAAACTAGATAAATATGTAAGTAGAATAGTTATGCAAAATAGCAGTGGAACAACAGTTAGAGAATATCAAGATGAAACAATGGCTAAAGCAGAGTTAGATGCAAAACAAATAAATGGAACAACAGTTATAGTAGAGTATCAGATTAAAGTAACAAATGTTGGAGAAGTAACGGGATATGTTAGAAAAATAGCAGATTATATACCAAGTGATATGACATTTAATTCAGAACTTAATAAAGACTGGTATCAAACAGGAGATACAGTATATACATCAATTTTATCTAATGAACCAATAGCAGCAGGAGAAACAAAGACAGTTACTTTAACATTAGTAAAAACAATGACAGAGAATAGTACAGGACGTATGAACAATAGGGCAGAAATTGCAGAGGATTATAATGATTTAGGACTTTCAGATATTAATTCTACACCAGGAAATCAAGTGTCAGGTGAAAATGACATGGGAAGTGCAGATGTTATTCTAAGTATTAGAACAGGTGGAGCTTTATATATAAGTATTGCTGTTGCAATTTTAGTAATACTAGTAATTACAGGATTTGTGATTTGGAAAAAAAGAAATCACATTAAAGAAATATAATGGGAAAGGAGGAAGAGAGCTATGAATAGAATGATTAACAAAACTAAAAAGATAGTTTTAACAATAATAGCAATGGTCTTTGGAGTATTAAGCTTTACTACTGTAAGTTCAGCATATTATGTGGGACAACAACTAAATATTACCTATTCACAGTATGCAAGTAATTCTAGTATATATTGTGTTGAGCATGGCCAAGCATTAAGAGGTAGTGTAGCATATAGAATTATTTCTGAAGTTGATATAAATGGTAAGACATCAACAGACTATACAGGAAAACAAATTACACATGATGATAATGCAAAACTTGCATATATATTATCAGCAGATAACGGAAGTAATAAAGATAGTGGACCAGTTGCAAATGGTATATGGAATTTCATGTATACTTGGATGCAAAGTGTAGGTCAATATCATGCAGGATTGTATAATGGATTTGTTAGTAACAGTAAAGGAAATAATAGTCATTTGAATTCAGAAGCAAATGATTATGCTAATAATTTAGGTAGTGCTCAAATATCTGATAATACAAATAAAAATAACATTCAGGTAAAAGCTTATCAAAGAAATGGACAAGATTATTTAAGAATAGGACCATTTAATTGGACTTTCTCTGGAACTATTACAGGAGTTACAGCTCTTGACCAAAATAGTAATAATATAAGTGGAATGATATATAGTAGTTTCAATGGAAATAGTGAATATTGGTATAATGCAAGTGAAATAAAATCAGGAAGAGATTTTTATATATCAATTCCAGCAGATGGGAATGTTACACGAATAACTCAAATTTCAGCAACTGCTAGTATAGATGTTAAAGGTGTAAAAATATGGTTTTTAGAAGCAAAAAATGGGTATATGCAAAACTTAATAATTAGAGAACCACATACAGGAAAAGATGAAATTACAACACCATTTGATTATGATATACCTATTCAAGGAAACTTAAGAGTAATAAAGGTAAATGAAGATAACCATGAAATTAGATTACAAGGTGTTGGTTTTTATATCCAACATAAGCAAACTGGAAAATATGTACATCAAGATGCAAATGGAAATATTTCATATGTAGATTCAAGAGAACAGGCAACAGAATTTGTAACAGATTCTAATGGAGAAATTCTAATTAAAAATTTAATTGTTGGTACATATGTAGCATATGAAACTAAAAATCCTAATTATGGATATGAAATTGTAACAGATGGACAAGAACAGGATATTGTAGTTGACAAAACAACAGATTTTATTATTGGAAATAAGCAAATATATGTAAAATTATCTGGATTTGTATGGGTGGATAAACAAGATCAAAAACAATGGATAAGAAATGACTTATATCATGATGATGAATTTGATATAAATGATATTTTATTAAATGGTATAACTGTACGACTAAAAGATAGAACAACAGGTGAAACTGTAAAAGAAATGGTAACAGGAGAAAATTCAGATTTAGGTGATGGACAATATTTATTTACAGATGTGTTGATTGAAAAATTATCTGATTACTACATTGAATTTGAATATGATGGATTAACATATACAAATGTAACACCACACTTATATGATAATAATGGAAATGATTTACCAAATGGTTCTAAATCGGCAGAAAGTGCAGAAGAAAGAGATACATTTAATAAAGGATTTAGTGTAGTAGAAGGAAGAACACAAACAACAGGATTTACTAGGGATGAAAACGGAAATGAAAGACATCAATTATCATACAACTTTGATGCACTAGAACATAAATCAACATTGATTAATAATGGACAATATCCAATAACAGCTAATACTGATGTTACAGAATATATAATTAGAGAACACTTTACATATGGACAAGAAGAAATTAAATATATTAACTTAGGATTATATGAAAGAGAACAACCAGATTTAGCAATTGCCAAGGATATTGAAAATGTAAGAGTTACAGTAAATGGATATGAACATACATATGAATATGCACAAAGATTTAATCACCCAGAAAATTATGGTGGGGATGGATTTAATGTAGGTGTTAAATTTGGTGAAAAATATGCAGCTGAACCATATAAAAGAGCAATCTATGAAGCTGATTATGAATATATAAATGAAAATGACCCAAGTAAAGAACTAAAAGTATATATTACATATAAAATAGCAATGAGAAACCAATCAACAAATTTAATAGCTCAAATAAATAATATTGTAGATTACTATGATAGTAGATATACTATTATAGGAGTAGGTACAGGTGTAGATGAAAGAGGCAATGTAACTGGTGGACTTGAATATACAGATGGAACTTATAGTGATAATTATAAGAGAGTTATAATTAATAATAATACTAGAATAGATCCATTAACAAGTACATTAGATTCAAATGAAGGAAATGTATATGTGCAATTTGAATTAAATAGAGAAGCTGTGATAAATGTACTAAATGGACAAGAAACTTTAGACAATGTAGTTGAAATTAATTCATATTCAATATTTGATAGCAGCGAAAATGTATATGCAGGTATAGATAAAGATTCTAATCCAGGTAGTAGCAATCCTGAAGATGAAACAACATTTGAAGATGATACAGATGCAGCATTATCTCTACAATTAGAAGTAGCAGATGCAAGAGAAATGACAGGTAAAGTATTTGAAGATGAACCAGTAGCAGAAAGTGGAGAAGATGTATCTGGAGTTATGACAGGAAAAGTAAGACAAGGTAGTGGAATTTACGAAGATGGTGAAACTGGAATTGGAGGCGTAGAAGTTACATTAACAGAAAATACAGGAAGCGGAAAAGTATATAATGCAACAACAGATGTAAATGGTGATTTCTATATAAGTGGATATATACCAGGAGACTATACATTAACATATACTTGGGGAGATCAAACTTATACAGTACAAAACTATAAAGGTACAGTGTATAATACTGATAGAGATCAAACTAATAAAGAATGGTATAAAGAAAATGTAGATACACGTTATACAGATGCTTTAGATGATTATGAATTAAGACAAGCAATAGATGCAGAATTAATACATATAGAAAATAGTACACAAACGACAATTGACAAAATGAATTCAACAACTCCAACTATGGGAATAGGTGTGGAATATGACACAACAACAACTGCGTCAACAGGAGATAGATACACATATCAAATAAGAAACATAGACTTTGGTATTATAGAAAGAGCTAAACAAGATATATCAATAAATAAAAGAGTAAAAACATTAAAAGTTACATTAGCTAATGGACAAGTAGTAAATAATATTACAATAGAAGATGATGGAAGCATAACAGGAGATAAAAGTAATATTACTTATATGCCACCATCAGACATGACACAACCTGCTAATGGATTTATAAGAGTAGAGCTAGATAATGAAATAATGCAAGGGGCAACATTAGAAGTAGGATATGAATTTGTAGTGACAAATAATAGTGAATTAGATTACTTATCTGAAAACTTCTATAAATATGGAATTATAGAAGGAAATGTAGTAACAATTAGAGCAACAGGAATTATAGATTATCTAGACAATGATTGGGCATTTGATAGTAATATTAATACACAATGGCAAATAAAAACACTAGATGAAGTAAAAGCCTTATTACAAGAAGAAGTTTATCAAACAGAAACTTCAACAATAAATGACAAAACAATTCTTTATACAGATACTTTAAAAGACAAGCCAATAGAACCTACAAAATTTGAAAGTGTGATGTTAAATGTATCAAAAATTTTAACAACAAGTGAGGACATATCTTTAGATAATGAAACTGAAATTGTAGAAGTAGACAAAACAGGAGGATCAGATTTAGTATCTACACCAGGTAACTATATACCAGGTACAGGCCATACAGAATCAGATGATGATATGGCAGAAACGGTTATAGTTACACCAGCAACAGGAGATAACTTAGCATACATTGTACCAGTTACAATAGGAATAATTGCATTATTAGTAATAGGTGGATGTGTTGTAATAATAAAGAAAAAAGTTTTATAAAGTAGAACTATAAGGATTGTATAAAATTAGAAAACCTTTTTATGATGAAAAGCATCATAAAAAGGTTTTTTTGCATCTAAGAAATTTTGAATTCCATAGATATAAAAAATATATTACACACTTACGCAAATAAGAAATAGCTAGAAAAAACTATAAAAAAATCGAAAAATGTAATCAAAATGAAATAGAAATATAATAATTTTGTATAAATTTAAAAAATTGAGTATCCCTAATACAAAATCAATGCAAAGAAAAAATAGGAAAAAGAACATATTGTAATGACTTGAAAAAAATATTATTATAGATATAGAAAGAATAAAAGGAGGCATAATATAGGATGAAAAATATTGGTATTACGAAAAAAATACTTCTATCTATATTTGTATTAATATCAATAGTATTGATATTTGTATTTATGGTTAAAAACAGAGTTATAGCAATAGAAGAAAACAATGATGTTTTACAAGCACTAGATATAAAAATAAATCAAGATGTAGAAAAATATTTTTATATTAGTGATAATGAAACTATTCTACAACAAGTTATTAATGTAGATATAAATAATTTAGATTCTAATAACTTGGAAAGTATTAATTTAGAAAATGGAAGTTTGCAAATTAAATCGCCTATTATACAAAATAAGGTAGCTGGTTTTGCTACTATTTTATGTGATGGACAAAAATTAGGTGAAGAAAATTATAAATATGACAATCAAACAGGAATAGTAAGTATTAATAATTTACAAATGACAGATATAAATAAGAAGTATAAAATTATATATGGCTATACTAATTTAAATAGAGAAGAAACACAGAAAATAGAGCTAAATTCTACTTTGACAATGAAACAAGTAGGTATGGAAGAAAAAACAGTTGAAGATAAAAAAGAAATAGATCTTGTAGAAAAAGGTAATGACGTATCTTTAGATGCAAGGATTACAGATGAGATATATAAAGGATATTTATACGAAAATAGTAATAAAGAAACAATTTATAATGAATTATATGAAGTAGAAATATCTAATTTAAAGAATGTTAATGATGTAAGAATATCTAGTCTTGGCGAAAAATATACATATGCTGAAAATGATAATATTGTAGAAATATCTGATATTTGTAATACACAATATAAACAAACTATATTTAAAAAAGAAAATTTAAGACAAATGTTGGGTGATGAGGGTAAAGTAGTAATTTTAAACTCAGCAAATGAAGTAATAGCACAAGTAGATATGAATACAGAAGAACAAGAAAATGGAGAAATAGTTGTAAACTATGACAATATTGACAAAATACAAATAGTAACAACTAAGCCAATTCAAGAGGGAGTAATATATATAAAAAATACAAAAAAAGTTAACTTTAATACAAGATTAAAAAAAGAGCAATTGGAAAGAATTGAATTTTTAGAAGAATCTATAGGAGCTAATGAAAGTGTTGATACTATAAAGATGAAGTTAACAAATCCAAAAACACAAATATTGTTTGAAACAAACAGAGAAGAACTTTCTACAATGGCAGTTAATGAAGATTTTGAAATGAATATTACTCTAAAATCAAATGGAACAGAAGATAGGTTATTTAAAAATCCGATAATAAAAATAACTTTACCAGAAGAAGTAAAAATGGTTGAACTAAAGGAAAAAAATTTATTGTATGATAGCAATTTAGAAATAGCTAGTATAGAAATGATAAATAAAGAGCTTATAATTAGGATTAATGGTGAGCAATCAGACTATAATGAAGGAGAATTGATAGGACCAGTTGTAAAATTAAAAATGAACCTTATATTGGATAGTAAGATGCCTAGTGCTGATAAGGAATTTATAGTACAATGCTTAAATGCGAATGAGATATCAGAACAAAGAAAAAATGTGAAAATAGTATCACCAAAAGATGTAATAACAGTAAATACAATTGAAGCAGCAGGAATAGAGACAGCTGGTGAGACAAATCAAGAGACAGTAAAATTGGATATAAATTCTGAAGCAAAAGAAATGGAAGTAACATCTAGAGTAATAAATAATAAGGCAGAAACTATAAAAAATGTAAATATAATGGGAAACATTGGAACTGACGGAACATTTTTGAAAGATGATAAAGAACTTGTTAGTAACTTAAATGTAGAAATGCAATCATTAATAAATGCTTCTAATGAAAATGTAAAAATTTATTATACAGAAAATGAAAATGCAACTGAAGATTTAAATTATGCAAATAATCAATGGCAAGAAAATGTTGAAAATGTAGAAAATATAAATAAGTATTTAATTACAATAGATCAAATGGCCGAAAATGAATATATTGATTTTTCATATAGTATGGTTGTTCCAGAAAATTTGGAATATAATCAACAAGCATATGAAGGTTATAGTGTAACATATGAAGATGAAATGCAACAAACTTCAAATGAATCAAATTCTACTTTGATAGAATTAACAACAGGGCAAGGTCCAAAGTTACAAACACAATTAAAAGCTTTTGCTGGAGCAGATGAAATAGATGAAAATTCAATTATTAGAAGTGGTGGAATAATTACTTATCAGCTAGAGTTAGAAAATGTTGGAACTGAAGATGCAAGGGATGTATTGATTAGTGCAGAAGTACCTGCTGGTACTAGTTGGTATAATGATGAAAATGATAGTAGTAATATTGTAGAAATTACTGTTGATGAAATAAAAGTTGGAGAAAAAATAACAGAGGAATTTTTCTTAAAGGTTGATGAAAATTTAACTAATCAAAGTATAATTACAATTAAAGCCAATGTTAATTATAACAATATAGAAGAAACGTCAAATGAAATTACTAACAATATTGCTCCTGGAAAATTAACTGCTCAATTAATGTGTGTTACAGCTGAAGATGTAACAAAAACTGTAGGAGATATTATAGAATATAAGTTAATACTTAATAATTTAGGAAATCAAGATTTAACTGAATTAAGATTAAAATGGAATATTAGTGATAGTTATGAAATAGTAAATCAAACTATAGATGGTAATTCTAGTGAAGTAAATGGAGAGGAAACATTAATAGATGTTTTACAAGCTAATAGTTCTATGGAAATAAGAGTATTTTTAAGAATATTAGATTTTGAAGAAAATAGTAAAATGTTAGAAGTTTCAGCACAAATACTTGATGGAAACGAATCATATACTTCTCAAGTCCATAAAATTAGGGCATATAATACAAATAATTTTGATATTGAATTATCTGCAAATAATCCAAATGGATATGTTAAAGTAGATGATGAAATTAACTATAATTTAACTGTAACTAATAATAATGTAAGTGATACTTATATTATTATAGAAGATTATGTTCCAGACGAACTAACAATAAGAAGTGTATTATTAAATGGAGTAGAGCAAGAGTTTGATGAAAATCAAAATTATATAAATATATCTCCAGTAGAAATCGGTTCAGGTGAAACTATAACTTTAGAAATAAAAACAGTAGTAAATTATATCGAATATATGAGTACAGACATTTCTATACAAAATAAAGTAGAAATAATAAATGTAAATGGTAATGTTCAAGAGTCAAATACAATAGAACATATAATAGATATGTCTCAAAATAATGTAGATGATCCAAATAATCCAAATGATCCAAGTAATCCAAGCAATCCAGGTGGCACAGAAGGACAAACATATAAAATAAGAGGAAAAGTTTGGGTAGATGGAAATAATGATGGAGCAATTCAACAAGGTGAAAGTGCATTATCAAATATTAAAGTACAATTAGTAGATATTAGAACAAATAATGTTGTAATAAATTCAAATGGAGGAGAAATAACGGCGACAACAAATACATCTGGAATTTATGAACTATCAAATATACCAAATGGAGAATATATTGTTGTATTTGAATATGATACTTTAAGATATACTACGACAGAATACCAAAAAGAAGGTGTAGCAGAAGAAAATAATTCTAAGGCTTCTTCTATGAATAAAAAAATTAATAATGTAGAAAAAGTATATGGTATAACTGATACAATATTAATAAATGGTGAAAGTAAATCAAATATAAATATGGGATTGATTAGATTAAAAGAATTTGACTTATCACTTAAAAAGTCAGTATCTAGAGTAATAGTACAAAGTAATAAAGATACAAAAGTATATAGCTTTAATGATGAAGAATTAGCAAAAATAGAAATGGATGCAAAAAAAATAAATGGAGTAAATCTAATTATTGAATATAAAATAGCTGTAACTAACAATGGAGAAATAGGTGGATATATAAGAAAGATTGCAGATTATATACCAAATGGTTATGAATTTAATTCTCAATTGAATAAAGATTGGTATCAAACAGATGGGGTATTGTATAACACAAGTTTAACGAACGAAAAAATTGAAGCAGGTGATACAAAAGTATTAACATTGACACTTACAAAGAGAATGACAGAAAATGATACTGGTTCGGTAATAAATACTGCAGAAATTGCAGAAACATATAATGAATTAGGTATAGATGATATAAATTCAGTACCAGGTAATAAAGCACAAGGTGAAGATGATATGAGTTCAGCAGAATTAATAATCAGTATTAGAACAGGTAAAGTAATTATATACTTTGCAATTATTATTATGATAATTCTAATAATTGGAGCAGGAGTATATTTAATAAAAACAAAGGTTTTAAATAAGTAGTTTGAAAGGAGGAGCTATGAAAAGGAAATTAATTATTAGTATATTGCTATTAATGAGTCTATTCTTAATATTAAATTTAAATGAAGTAAGTGCATTTTATAGTATAGGTACTAAACTAACTGTTGATGTAGCACGTGAGACATATGCAGATCTAGATTTGAATGGACCTAATGCAATTACGTATTGTATCCAAGCAGGACAGCCTGTAAACTCTGGTACTCAATATACAGTTACTAGATATGCATATATAAATGGAAGAGCAGCTAATATTAATATTGGAAACAATGTAAATGGAAACTATGTAGATGGAGAGACAAAATATATAGAATGTGATGAAAATGCAATAATGGCATATATAATCAGTCAACCAAATGGAGACGGAAGTCAACATCAAAACGGAATATATTCAGCAAAACAAAAAGCTATTTATAATTATTTTGCTACATGGGCTAATAGAGTGGGATTTGATGAGAATCTGGGTATAACTAGTGGTTGGTATGGTGATGATCCAGAAGTGATAACAATTCTTAATAATGCTAGAGAATATGCTAAGTCACTAACTACACAAACAGCAAGTATAAAAAATAATAATGCTGTTGAGGATAGCTTTAGTAAGCAATTGTATGAATATCAAGGGCAAGAATATATAAAGGTAGGACCTTTTAATTGGACATTTACTGGAAATCTTGATAGTGTAAATGTATATGATCAAAATAATAAACAACTAAGCGTAAAATATGCTAAATATGATGGTGGAAATCTAAAAATTTCAGACAGTGCTTCTGGAATTATAAAATCAGATACTGGTTTTTATATATTAATAAATGCAAAAGATAATGTAGAAAAAATAAGCAAAATAACAGCTAAAGTAAAAGCAACTAAAAATGTTATCAAAGCAGAAATCATAGGTCTAGAAACAGATGCAACAACTAATGGATTAGAGGATCAAAATCTAATTGCGATTAATATGGTTGCAAATACAGAGCAACAGAATACAGAAGCGTCTTTGGAAATGAATGATATAAATTTACTAGGAAGTATAAGCGTATTAAAAAGAGATTCGATAACAGAAAATACCTTAGATAATGTTTATTTTACAATAAGAATGTTAACAGGAAGTAAAGCTGGACAATATGTTAGTGTAGATGATAATGGAAATGCTGTATATACAACTGAAGAAGCTAGAGTAAAAACAGTAAACGGACTAATTAATATACAAAATGCATATTTTGGTGAATATGAATTAACCGAGGTTGAAAATGAAAATTATGGATATGAAGATTTACCAAGAGTAATAGGAACATATAGTGTTAATTTGTTTAATACTGTACAAGATGATAAAAGAGTTATAAAAGATGGGGTTTACGAAATTGAATCGGCATTAGACTCTAATAAAGTTGTAGATTTATTTAGTGCTTTAACAGACAATGGTACAAATATACAGTTATATACAAGAAATAATACATATGCACAAAGATTCTATGTTAAATATATTGGAGATGGATATTATAAGATAATATCACTTATTCCAAATAAAAATCTAGAAGTAGCAAATGGTGGTACTGAGCCAGGTACAAATGTATGGGTTTATGAAGATAATGATACAGATTCTCAGAAATGGAGATTACAAGATGCTGGAAATGGATATTATAATATAATTTCAAAGCTTAATGGATTATGTTTGGATGTAGATGATGCATTGACAGCAGATGGAACTAATATAAAAGTTTTTACTGCTAATTATTCAAATGCACAAAAATTTAAATTTAATAATTTAGACAACAGTATGGATGGTAATACAAATGGTACTGTACAAGTGGTAGTTGAAAATACAAGGAAATATATACAAGTATCAGGATATGTATGGGAAGATATGATAAGTAGCAAATCTACAGTAAGAGATTATTTATATACAGAGCCAGACACAGATGAAGAAAATAGAGATAGATTAGTAGCAAATGTTACAGTAAAACTTAAAGACAGTGAAGGAAATGCAGTTAACTTTAAGATATTAAATGAGAATGGAGAGTATGAAGAAGTACTAGAAACTAAAACAGATGAAAATGGCTCATATAGAATGTATGACATTTTAATTGATGAGATAGATAATTACTATGTTGAATTTACATACAATGGAATGAGTTATACAACTGTTCCAATAGTAGATATAAGTTATAACAACGCTTCAAAAGCATTAGAAGGAGACGAAAGAACAAGATTTAACAATGAGTATGCACAAATAACAGATGATGAAAATAATGTTCAAAATGTGGGTCAAGCAAATAATAGTAATGGTGAAATGTCATATAATATAAATTATGATTATGACACACAAAGTCAAAAGAGTAGTGTTAATTATGGACCAAATTCTGAATATGGTTATGATGGCCAAAGCTTCCCAATTAATGGAACAGACGAGCAATATTTGATAACAGCAACAACATATAATGGTTATGTATCTGCAGGTGGAAGTGGATATTTATCAGATATATATACAGCAGAATATATTAAGCAAAATGGAATAACTGAAATAGAAAATATTAATATGGGATTGTATCAAAGAGAACAACCAGATTTATCAGTTGCAAAAGATATAGAAAGAGCAAATGTAAGTGTAGCAGGAGCAGAACATATATATATATATGCTGATAGATTTAATGAAGAATTATGGAGTAAAAATGGTTTGTATGGAGTAGAAGCAAATGACTTAGAACCTCAAGTAAAATTCCAACAAGAAGGGGCATATGGTTCAATGTCATATACAAGGTATTTATATGCATCAGATATTATGTATAAAGATGGAGAAAATGCGGACGATAAGTTGAGTGTAAAAATGACATATGCAATTTCTGTAAAAAATCAAGCAACTACATTGAATGCTCAAATATATGAATTAGAGGATTATTACGACACTAAATATGTTGATATTTTAGGCATAGGAACAGAAATGAATTCAGATGGAAGTATAAAAGAAGGAACAGAAATAGAATATTATGAATCAGGAGAAAGTATTGGAAATTATAATAAGATAGTAATTGGAGAAAATAATGAACCAATTTTAGAACTTGAACCTCAAACTAAAAAATATATTTATGTACAATTAGAAGTAAATAGAGATAATATTAAAGATATCTTAGAAGGAAATGTAGATGTTAAACTAGATAATGTAGTAGAAATAAATAAATATGGAACTACTATTGTAAATGAACAAGGACAAGAAGAAATATATGCAGGGATAGATAAAGATTCACAACCAGGAAATATGGATGTAACAGATAGAACAACATATGAAGATGATACAGATAGTGCACCTGGAATGATGTTAAAATTACAAGAAGAAAGACAGATAAATGGTAAAGTTTTCTTAGATGAAGATGAAAATGCATTAGATGCAGGAAAGCGTACACATGCTGGAGTAGAAAGACAAGGTGATGGAAAATATACTAAAGGTGAAAACTCTATCAAAAATGTTCAGGTAACTCTAAAAAATCCAGATGGAAGTACAGCACAGTTCTATAATGAAGATACTGGAAATTTTGAAGATGCAGTAACTTATACAGATGAAAATGGTGATTATACATTTGAAGGATTTGTACCAGGTGATTATTACATAACATATACATGGGGCGGAGATATAGTAAATGGAGAAAATTCAACATATATTGATGCTGGAGGAAATGAACAAACTATAAATGTTCAAAATTATAAGAGTACAGTCGTAAATGAAACAGTATGGAACCAAAAAGAATCAAATGATCAATGGTATAAAGATAGTTTTAAACAAAATTATGATGGAATAGAATGGGACTCTTCAACTGGAACAGATATAAGAAATTCAGATGCAGTTGATGATTGGAACAAAAGACTAGAAATAGACAATGAGATAGGAGAAGTAACATATAGTGAAACACAAAAATTAGAAAATACTTATAATGGAAATCCAGATGGAGGAGAAACATATACTAATATTCAAATGGATTCAAATACGCCAGAATTTGTTGTAAACCTTGAATATTCAGACACAACTAAAGAAAATCCAGATACAAATACTACTGATCAAAGAGATGAATTTGAGCAAAATGCAGATGGAACATTAGCTAAAGATCAAAATGGTGACTATATATCAAATGGATATTTTACAAATACTTTAAAAAATATAGACTTTGGAATTATAGAAAGAGCAAGGCAAATATTAGAATTAGATAAAGAAATAACAGCAGTAAAAATAACTTTAGCAAATTCAAATGTAATAGTAAATGCTCAGTTAGAAGATGGAAAATTAAAAGATTTTGCACAATATGTAACAGTAATACCACCTTCAAATGCAAATAGTGGACAAATAAAAGTTGAAGTAGACCAAGAGATAATACAAGGAGCAACACTTAATGTAGAATATGGATTAAAAGTAACAAATAGTAGTGAGCTAGATTATCAAACACAAGAATTCTATATGTATGGAGTGGGATACGGAGAGAATGAATCTGCACTTGTAACGTTACAACCATCACTATTAATAGATTACGTAGATAGTAATATGTCAATAGATGATAGTGATTCTAATAGTTGGACTGGAATTGCACAAGCGGATAGAGCAGATTACTTATATGATGTTAATAGTAACCCAGATGGATTATTGTCTAAAGATTTGGAAAGCACATTAAATAGTACAATTAGGGTTGTAACAACAGAACAATTAAAAAATATTGAATTAAAACCTATAGGAAATGAAGTTGATACAAGTGCAACAGCGAAGTTAAATGCACAAAGATTGTTATCGAATAATGATGAAACATTCTTAGAAAATCATGCTGAAATTATAAGAGTTACTAGAAATCACGGTGGTCCAGTATTAATTACAACACCAGGAAACTATGTACCAGGAAATACTTATACATCAGAAGAAGATGATTCAGAATCACCAAGTGTAACAGTAGTTCCACCAACAGGATTAACAACAAATACTATTTCATATATTATAATTGCAATAAGTTCACTAGGAATACTAGTTGCAGGAATAATCTTAATTAAGAAATTTGTGATTAAATAGGGACGTGCCAAAGCGTTTCAAAATGAAACAAAAGGGACAGACCTTGATGTAAATAAAAAACTATTGAAATAATTTTCAGTAGTTTTTTCTATTGCTTTTTTCGACAATATGTAATAAAATAAAAAACGTAAAAAGAGTAAATAAAAGAAATAAAGGAAAACCTCTTAAAAAAACATAAAAAAATGTAAAAAACTTTTTTGAATTAGATTACCAAAAAAGACAAAAACCACAAAGGACAAGTAGTAAAATAAGCTTATCAAAAACAAAGAGGTGGTAAGGATGTTTCAAAATATGGATGGAAATGCAATAAATGTAAATGAAGAAAAAAAGAAAGTAAAAAGTGGAGTAAATATTTTTTCAAATGTATTTACAAAGAAAAATATATTAATATACATAGTATCATTATTAGTATCATTAGTAAGTATAGGATGGGACTTTTCAGTATTTAGCATAAGTTTATTAGGTGCTTGTTTAGGCTCATCTGTACCTGTACTTGGAATTGTACTAATTTCATTAGTAGGAAATGGTATTAAATTTGGAGTAGGAGGGGCATTAGAATACTTTTTAACAACATTAGTTCTAGTAGTATCTCTTTTCATATTTAAACCAAGATATAACGAAAATGAAAGAAATGAAAAAATAAGAATAGGAAAAAATATCTTTTTAGCAACAATTATAATACAAATAGCAAAATATGCAATTTCAGGATTTACGCTTTATGATATATTATCAGGAATTACAGTATCAATAATTGCAATGGTATTTTATAAAATATTTGTAAATTCTATTGTAGTATTACAAGACTTCAGAGAAAAAAAGGCATTTTCAATTGAAGAATTAATGGGAGCAAGTCTGTTGCTTGCGATTTCCGTAGGAGCATTTGGAGATTTTAACATAGTAGGATTTAATATTAGAAACATATTAAGCATATTTATAGTAATGGCATTAGGATGGAAAAATGGAATTTTAGTTGGGACAACCTCTGGAGTAACAATAGGAGTTACTTTAGGAGTAATAACAGGTTCAGAGCCAATTATGATAGCAGCATATGCAATATCAGGTATGCTTGCAGGAATATTCAATAAACTAGGAAAAATTGGAGTAATAATAGGATTTGCATTAGGAAATGTGCTACTTGCATATGTTTCAAATGGATATACTGTAGAATTAATATATTTTAAAGAAATATTAGTAGCATCAATAGGATTATTATTATTACCAAAAAATTTTCAAATTGATTTAGAAGAGTTTATAGGAAATTCAAAATTTTTACCAGTTACACCAAATGGAGCACTAAATAAAAGTAAAGAAGTTGCAGAAAACTTAACACATGTATCAGATGCAATAAAAGAAATGGCAACATCATATAGAGGAAATATCGAAGATGCAAGTGATGTAGAAATAAAAGAAAAAAATAAAGAAATATTTATGACAGAATTATTAAATAATTTAGAGCCATATAAAGATAATATGCTATATGATGACATAGCAAATCCAGAAAGTGAAATCACACAAAAAATATTTGAATATTTATTAGATAAACAAGAAATAGACAGAAAAGCATTATTACAAATATTTGCAGATTGTAATAGCTATGTTGTAGGATTTGATGATAAAGAAGTTAGTCAATATTTAGAAGACAATATATCTCAAATGATTACATTAATAAACATTTCATATAAAGTTAGTAAGAATGATTTTATATGGAGGAAAAAGATAGAGCAGAGCCAAAAAAATATAGGAAATCAATTAACGGCAATGTCAAAAGCCATAGAAAAAATGGCAAAAGGAATGAAACAAGAAATACAAGAAGAAGCAAGCGGAAAAAGTGAAAATTATCAAAAAGAAACAATAGAAATTACAGAACTTTTAAAACAAAAAGATATACAAGTAGAAGAAATATCAATACAAAAACAAGATAGATTTTTTGTTACAATATATGCAAAAGAGATATTAGAAACAGCAAAGATAGAATTAATTGAAAAACTACTAACAAAGAGTTTAAATGAAAAAATAGTATTAAATGACGAAACGAGTGTTGGAACAAAATACACATTTTTATCAGATGATAGATTTGAAATGGCAATAGGAAATAGTATGGCAACAAAATCAAAAAGTGAAGTATCAGGGGATAGTGTATTAAATATAAGATTAAAAGATGGAAAATACCTAGTTGCAATAAGTGATGGAATGGGAACAGGAAATCAAGCTAAGAAAAGCAGTACACAAGCTTTAAAAATGCTAGAAAACTTGCTATTGTCAGGCTTTGATAAAAAAACATCATTAGACTTAATAAACTCATCATTAATAAATCAGGATAATGAAGTATTTGCAACACTAGACATAGCAATTGTAGACTTATATAACGGAAACATAGAATTTATAAAAAGTGGAGCATGTCCAACATACATAAAAAACAATAAAAGAGTACAAATAATAAAAGCAAATTCATTACCAACAGGAATAATAGAAAAAGGAAACATACAAACATTTGACTATGACATAAACTCAGGTGATATTCTATTAATGTGCACAGATGGAGTATTAGACGCAAACATAGAATACAAAAATAAAGACCTATGGTTAAAATACTTATTAGAAGACATAGAAACAACAAATACAGGAAAAATAGCAGACTTAATATTAAATGAAGCAATAGACAACAACTTTGGAGTAATAAAAGATGATATGAGTATAATAGTATGCAAATTCAAAAAGAGGGATTAGGGGACGGTCCTAAAAATCCCTTTTATGATATATTTTAGTTGCTAGAAAAGGAGGCAAATAATTTGAGCAGAGGAAAGAGATACGAAGAACCAAAACTAAATTTAAAAAAAGTTTTTGCAGTGATAATAGCATTTGTAGTATTAATAATGTTTATATTTATGATAAGAGGGTTATTTGAAAGAGATGGAGAACAAACAAGAATAACAAGCAAGGACTACTTTGCAGCATTTCAAAATAACAAATGGGGGATTATTGATTCAACAGGAGCAGTAGTTATTGATCCATCATATGAAGAAATGATGGTAGTTCCAAATAGCAAAAAAGATGTATTTTTATGTACTTTTGATGTGAATTATGAAACAGGAGAATATAGTACAAAAGCTCTAAATAGTAAGAATGAAGAAATATTTACACAATATAATCAAATAGAGCCATTACAAGCAGTTGATAAAAATGGACAAGTAAGTTATATCAGTAATGCTCTAAAAGTTCAAAAAGATGGAAAATACGGTCTTATTGATTTAGACGGAAATGAATTGCAACCTTGTCAATATGACTCAATTTCAACTCTTGAAGGAAAACAAGACGTAATAAAAGTACAAAAAGATGGAAAATATGGTCTTATAGATGTTAAAGGAAAAGAAATAATATTAGTACAGTATGCTGATATAAGAACATTAAAGGCTGATGATACAACAAACTATTTAGTTCAAAACGACGAAGGAAAATATGGAATTATTAGCAACAGTAATCAAGTAGTCTTAGAGCCAAATTATGATGAAATAAAAGATGTTTATACAAGTAATTATTATGTTATACAACAAGGTGAAGCAGAAAAATTAATTAGAAAAGATGGCACAGATGTTTTAACAACTGGATTTGATGAAATTACAGGAATATTAAAAAATGAAGAAAATGGTGTAATATTTAAGCAAAATGAAAAATATGGAATTATGAATATGTCAGGAGAAATCACACTAAATCCAACATATGATGATTTAAAAGAAGCTAAAACAGGAATATTTATTGCCAAGCAAGGTGGAAAATATGGCATAATAGATTTGGCAGGTGCTGAAAAATTAGGATTTACGTATCAAAGTTTAAATTATTATGAAAAAGCAGATTTATATGTAGGAGAAGATGAAAACTTTAATAATTCAATAATTAATGGAAACTTTGAAGTGAAACAAACAGGTATTTTAATTGATGTTGACGAAGAAGAAGGTTATTTTGAATTAAGACAAGACGATGCAAACAAATATTATGATTTTTCATTTAATGAGAAAAAAGAATCAGATATATTTAAAACTCGTACATTATTTGTAAGTAAAAAAGATGGAAAATATGGTTTTGTTGATAAAGATGGAAAGGTGGTTGTAGATTATATTTATGATGATGCGACTTCACAAAATAATTTTGGATATGCAGCAGTAAAGAAAGATGGGAAATGGGGAAGTATTGATGATAAAGGTACAGTAATTCAAGAGCCTACTTATAATTTAGATGATTATTTGACAATTGATTTTATAGGTAGATGGCATTATGGAAAAGATGTTAATATGAATTACTACAACCAATTGTAGTTGAAAAGTTACAATTTACAGCAATTTAAATAGTTAGTATCAAATGATATATTTATATATTTTTGCATAATCCCCATTCAAGAAAATGTAATTCACTAACGTTCAAACATTTTCTAGAAAGGTCCCCCCAATATACTTCAAAATATCTAAATATATCATTTGCTAATGCAAAAGTATTAAAAGTGACTGTGAATTGTGAGGTAAAAATAATTATAATAATAAATTCAAAAGAGAAGGTGATAATTGTGGAACTAAAGACGAACTACCAATACACATATTTTATTCATCCATTTATAATAAAAAATGGACAATATCAAAAATACATTTTAAAAATGCTAAAAGACGAAAATTGTAAATTAAAAATCTTTCAAAAAGAAAAAGATTTTAAGATGTATAAATACTTTTTACCTAAGACAAGAGAATTCTTATTTTCAAGTTTTAGTATGAGTAATGAAAAAGTAAAACAACTAGAAGAACTACCAATTGAAACAAGAGCAGCACTTTTGGCTAAATATCAATGTAACATATTTGAATATCATTTAAAAAAAGATATTCAAGCAAAGGTGCAAGATAAATCAGGAATATTCTTCAAAATACAAAAGATAGAAGTTATATGTTTTCAAACTGGAATAGCATTTTTAGTAATAAAAACAACTTTAGATGAATATGAAAAATTTTCAAATGTATTAAATTTTAATTACAAATTTAGAAATATTAATAATGAATTATCTGATTTAGAAAATTATGATAATATCTCAATACAAACAGATAGTTTTGCAACTGCTCAAAGTTTTAGAGATTTTGTTAGAAAGATTACAGGAGGAAAATCTGAGGCATTAAAACTAAATATAGATACAGAGAGTTTTTTGACATATTCATATGTTTGTGTAGACCAAGAAGCATGGAATCCAACTACACAATTTGAGAATATTCAATATTACTTCAATAAGTATGCAAATATATTGCCAGCAGACAATAGTATAGAACTAGATAATGAAAAAGTAGAGACGTTTTCAAAGTGGAAATATGCAAAATTAGGATTAACTAAATTAGGAATGACTTTGTTTTCTTCAACAAGTGATATGAATAATTATACCATTCTTCCAGAGGAATATGAAAATCAATATTTTTATACATATATTATTAATTTGTATAAGAAAATATATTTAAAGAAACTTGAAAATGATTTTAAAAATAGAAATAATATTAAA
The DNA here is from genome assembly GCA_944388775.1 of uncultured Clostridia bacterium. GTDB lineage: Bacteria > Bacillota > Clostridia > TANB77 > CAG-508 > CAG-269. The sequence goes on from CALXKC010000002.1 coordinate 38,666, forward strand.
AAAGCAAGAAGAAAATTTATTGAGTTTACTAAAAAGATGTGGATTCAAGAAATAACAGATGATGAGACAGGTACATTATTAAATCACAAATTGCAAGAGGTATTCGAATTAGAAAAACTATATGCAGAAGTGAAAAACAAATATGATGTATTATATAAAGAGTTGAATATTGAAAGAAATAGAAATTCATTAATAATAATTTCTGTAATATTAGTGATTTCATTAATACTTAATATTTTAAATTTTATAGTTTTAACAAATAATAGGTAATAGCAATTTAAAATAACAAATTTTAATATAAAATAAAAGAAAAGTTTCATTATAATGAAACTTTTTCTAAAAGAGGAGTAAAAAATGCAGATAACTTGTGGAACAGATATAATTGAAATAGAAAGAATTAAAGAGAGTATAGAAGATTTAGGTGAAAAGTTTCTAAATAGAATTTATACACAAAAAGAAATTGAATATTGTGAAAGTAAGAAAGGTCAAAAATATCAGCATTATGCTGCTAGATTTGCTGCAAAAGAGGCAATATTTAAAGCAATTTCAAAAGAATTAAAAGATAAATATGAAATAGGTTGGAAAGACATGGAGATTTTAAATGATGTGCAGGGAAGGCCACAAGTTAAAATTAAAGGAGTCCAAAGAGAAAATATAGATATCAGCATTTCGCATTGTAGGGATTATGCTGTAGCAATGGTGGTGATGTCCATTTAGGGACGTTTCTAAATGAGACAATTTGTCCTTTTTGGGACGCATTTGTCTTTTATAATTAGATTATGAAACAAAAAGTTCAAAAACACGAAACAGAAAAGCACAAAATTATGAAATAAAATGCCACAAAATTACGAAGTAAAGAACCACAAAAATATGAAATAAAATACCACAAAATATTGAAACAAACAAAAAATCATGATATAATAACTATAAAAGTTAGTATATTATTCTAGGAGATGATTTTGTGAAATATATAAAGAGAATAATAGATAATGAAATAAAAGAAAAATTGTCTATTATGGGTGCCATAGTGATAAAAGGGCCAAAATGGTGTGGTAAAACCACAAGTGCAAAACAAATAGCAAAAAGTGTTTTAGAAATGCAAAATCCTGATTTGCAAGAAAATTATATTGAGCTGGCAGATACAAAACCATCATTATTGTTGGAAGGTGAAAAACCAAGATTAATAGATGAGTGGCAATTAGCACCAAAACTTTGGAATGCTGTGAGATACTCAGTTGATGAAATAGGTCTACCAAATCAATATATTCTTACAGGCTCTTCAACACCAGTAGAGGATTCTTCTTTACATAGTGGTGTAGGGAGATTTGCGTTTGTAACTATGAAGCCAATGACACTATTTGAAAGTGGAGATTCTAACGGTAAGATTTCTTTGAGTGATATCTTAAATGGTAATAGAGAAATTGATGGTATAAAGACAGATTTGGGATATGAAGAAATTGCATATGTATTATGTAGAGGTGGATGGCCAGCTTCAATAAATTTAGATAAAAATAAATCTTTAGAAATATCTAAAAATTATATAGATGTACTTTGTGAGTCTGATATTTCAAGAGTAGATGGTGTCCATAGAAATCCAAATTTGGCAAGAGCTATTTTAAAGTCATATGCTAGGCAGGTATCAACAATAGATTCAAATCAATCATTAATTGATGATGTAAAAGCAAATTATGCAGATGTAAGTGATAGAACTATATTAGAATATCTAAGCGTCTTAAAAAGGTTATATATTATAGAAGATATAGAAGCATGGAATCCAAATATAAGAAGCAAGACTGCAATTAGAACGGCTCCGAAGAAAAGTATGATTGATCCATCTTTAGCAGTTGCTGCTTTAGGGGTATCACCAAAAGAGATAATGTTAGATATAAGAACATATGGATTACTATTTGAAAATTTAGTTAATAGAGATTTAAGTGTGTATGTGAGTTCACTTGGTGGAATTTTAAAGCATTATCGAGATAGATATAATTTGGAATGTGATAATGTTATCCATTTTAATGATGGAAGATATGCGTTAATAGAAACTAAACTAGGAGGAACAAGAATTAAAGAAGCAGAAGAACATTTAATAGCGTTAAGGGAATTGATAATGAAAAACCAGCCTAAAATAGGAAAACCAGAATTTTTAATGGTTATTACAGCCACTAATATGGCTTATACAACAGAGAGTGGTGTAATGGTCGTACCAATAGGATGTTTGAAAAACTAAAATAGAAATGTTTTGAGGGGGTAGTATGGAATTTTTTGATAGTCATGCACATTTAGATGATGAAAAATTTGATGAAGATAGAGAAGAAATCATAGAAAAAATAAAAATAAGTGGAGTTACAAGATTAATCAGTGCGGGATATAGTTTAGAAGGCTCAAAAAAAGCAGTAGAATTATCAAAAAAATATGATTTTATTTATGCAACTTGTGGTATCTCACCAAATGATATTCCACAAACTGAAGAAGAATTGTGGAAAAATATAAGCGAAATAAAGCAAATCACAACAAATAATTCAAAAGTTGTTGCAATTGGTGAAATAGGTTTAGATTATTATTGGGAAAAAGATATTGAAAGAAGAAAATTACAAAGAAAAGCATTTATTAAACAAATTAAGTTGGCAAATGAATTGCAATTACCAATAGTAATTCATACAAGAGAAGCGGTAATGAATACACTTCAAATATTGAAAGAAAATGAAGTATTAAAAAAAGGAGTATTTCATTGTTGTCCATTAAATAGAGAACTTGTAAAAGAAGCATTAAAATTGGGATTTTATATATCATTTGCAGGACCAATAACTTTTAAAAATTCAAAAAATGCATCTGAAATAATAGAACTGGTACCAAATAATAGAATGCTAATAGAAACAGATAGTCCATATCTTTCACCAGAACCATTGAGAGGAAAAAGAAATGATTCTAGAAACGTAAAATTAATGGCACAAAAAATAGCAGAAGTTAAAAAAATGCCACTAGAAGAAGTGGCAAAAATAACGTATGAAAATGCAATTTCGTTATTTGGGGACATGCCAAAATGAGCAAAAAATGCACAAAAGGGACAGACCTAAGTGTTAATAGAAATTAACGTTTAAAAGGTCTGTCCCTTTTGGTATCATTTTGAAACGATTTGGCACGTCCCTAATTAGTTCAAATTTCTTAAGGCTTCAATTCTATCTTCTATGCTTGGGTGAGTAGACCAAATGCTAGAAGATTTTTTCTTGCCTTCTTTAGTATTTTTCTTAAATGGATTTACAATATACATATTAGCAGTTGCACTATTTGCAGTTTGTAATTGATTTTCATCAGCGTCAAGTTTTTGCAGAGCAGAAATTAATCCTTCTGGATTTCTGGTAAATTCGACTGCCGTGCTATCAGCCAGAAATTCTCTTTTTCTAGATAAAGCAAGTTGCATTAGAGAGCCAAATATAGGTGATAAAATCAAGAAAACAAGTCCAATTAACATTAAAATACCATTTCCTTTATTATCACTATCTCTATCTCCCATTCCTCCCCAGAATAAAAACCTAGAAAATAAATCTGCTAACATTACAATAAATCCTACCATAACAGAAACTACACAACTTAAAAGAATATCATAATTTTTGATATGACTTAACTCATGAGCGACAACACCTTCCAACTCATAGTAATCTAATTTTTCTAATAAACCAGTTGTGACACAAATTACTGCATTTTTAGGATTTCTACCTGTTGCAAATGCATTTGGTTGAGGATCATCAACTACGTATAATCTAGGTTTGTATTCTAAACCAGATGCGACCATTAAAGAATCAAGAATATTTACTAATTTTAAATCTTCTTCTTTAGTCGCTGGTCTAGCTCTATTAATTGAAAGTACAATTTTGTCACTATAATAATATGATCCCCAAGCTGTTGCAATTGAGAATACTAAAGCAATTACAATTGACAAACTTCCTAATCTTAAAGCATGACAAATATAATATACAATTAATGTTATTACAAGGATAAAGATTGCTACAATTATTCCTGATTCAATTTTATTCTTTTTTATACTTTTAAACATTTGACAATTAATTTTTTCGTATAAATAGTTTTTAAGGTTAAATATTAATAATAGTATGATAAGTTTATTATACGAATTTCTCCTTTCATCTTATTAAATAAGAGACATCTTTAATAGATAAAGAATGTCCCTCTTTTGTTTGAAGGTCCGTCCCTCAATCCCTAAAAACAGGGATTTTAAGGACCGTCCCCCGAATCCCTCTTTCTAAAAGCTTACTTTTACATTTTTTCTAGCTTCATCGCTATCTGCTGTGAATAAATCACGAGCTTTGAATTTGAATATGTTTGCGATTATATTAGAAGGGAAAACTTCTAATTTTGTGTTATACATTGTTACAGTGTCGTTATAAAATTGTCTTGAAAAAGATATTTTATTTTCTGTATTTCTTAATTCTTCTGATAGTTCTGAGAAGTTTTGATTAGCTTTTAAATCTGGATAGTTTTCTGCAACAGCCATAATTGTTTTTAAAGCAGTTGACAATTCGCTATCTAAATTTGCTTTTTCAGCTACAGTTTGTGTTTCTGACCAAGAACTTCTTAGACTAGTAATTTTTTCAAATGTTTCTTTTTCATGTGTCATATAGCCTTTTACTGTTTCAACAAAATTTGGTATTAAATCAAATCTTCTTTGTAATTGTACATCGATTTGACTCCAAGCATTGTCTACTTTTATTCTTGCTTGAACTAAACTGTTGTACATTCCAATTACTGCGATAACTAGAATAACTACAATGGCTAATATTATCCAACCAATCATGTTTTTTCCTCCAATCTATTATATATTTATTATTATATACAAAATCATAATAACATATTAATTTTTTTTATACAATAATTATGTGAAAATTTGGTGAAAATTCTGTAATTCTTAATTAAAATTATAATAAAGAAGTAAATTATAAAAAATAATTATAATCTTAATGTAAAACTATAAATTCTGTAATAAATAAGAAACCAAATGCATAAAATAGTATAAAGCAAAAAATACATCTTTGTTTACGGACAAAGCATTTTGCGACGAAAAAATCTCAAAATTTGACAAAAAAAGAAAAAAATAGTATAATATACTTGTTGCCAAAAAGGAGGTAATTAATTTATATGAAAAAAGAAGAAAAAGCTTCAATTTCTATAATGAAAATCATCTGTATAAGTATAATTCTAATCCTAATATCAGGGATAGGAGTTATGGCAGTAAATACACAATTAAGTGATGTTAAGATAGTACTTCAAAACGGATATGAAATGACAGCATTAACATCAAAAACAAAAGTATCAGACATATTAGAAGAAAATAATATTATTTTAGAAGATAATCAAAAAACAATACCAGACTTAGATAGTGAAATTACAGCAGGAGAAACAATAAAAATTACAGATAAATCATATAACGAAGTACAAATAGCAAAAATTTCAGAAGATGGTGTAGAAACATCATTAGACCAATTATTGGAAAACTATGCACCAGTTACTGAAAAAATAGTTGTAGAACAAGTAACAATACCTTATGAAACAGTTACAAAAAATACAACAAATGCAACTACAGGAACAACAAATAAAGTTTTACAACAAGGAAAAGATGGTTTAAAAGAAGTAACTTACAAAGTTAAATATCAAAATGAAGTAGAAATTGAAAAAACAGTAATTTCTGAAGTGGTTATAACAGAACCAGTTGATAAGATAGTTCAAGTTCAAAAAGTTCAAACATCAAGATCATCAACATTACCAAGAACATCTTCAAGTTCTACTACTGGAGGAACAACTTATAAAATTACAGCATATTGTCCATGTAGCAAATGTTGTGGAAAAGCAACTGGAAGAACAGCTTCAGGAACAAAAGCAACAGCAGGAAGAACTGTTGCAGCATCAAGTAAATTCGCATTTGGAACAAAATTAAATATAGGAGGTCACATCTATACTGTTGAAGATAGAGGTGGCGCAGTAAATGGTAACAAAATAGACATATTTGTTAATACACATGCAGAAGCTCTTCAATGGGGAGTTAGATACATGAATGTAAGTGTAGTTAACTAAAATTTGATTTGAAAATGATTGAGGTAGGAATGTAAAGTTTTCTGCCTCGTTTTTCTTTTAATTGCTATTTTTACTAAAACATGATAAAATAGGGCTACTAGAAAGATACATGATGTGTCCCAGAATGGACAAAAGTGTCCATATGGAAACGTCCCCAAATGGACAAAAAGGAGGAAAATAGATGAAGTTAATATCATGGAATGTAAATGGAATAAGAGCATGTGTGAATAAAGGATTCAAAGAATTCTTTAAAGAAATAGATGCAGACATATTTTGCATACAAGAAACAAAATGTCAAGAAGGGCAAATAGAATTAGAATTTGAAGGATATAAAAGTTTTTGGAATAGTGCTGAAAGAAAAGGATACTCAGGAACAGCAATATTTACAAAAATAAATCCATTATCAGTTAGATATGGAATTGGAATAGAAGAGCATGATAAAGAAGGAAGAGTTATAACACTAGAATTTGAAGACTTTTATATGGTAAATATCTATACACCAAACTCAAAAAGAGAATTGGAAAGACTAGATTATAGACAAATATGGGAAGATGAAATAAGAAAATATTTATTAAAATTAAACGAAACAAAACCTGTAATAATGTGTGGAGATTTAAATGTAGCACATGAAGAAATAGACTTAAAAAATCCAAAAACAAATAGAGGAAATGCAGGATTTACAGATGAAGAAAGAGCAAAAATGACAGAACTATTAAATGCTGGGTTTGTAGATAGTTTCCGTTACCTATATCCTGATAAAGAAGGACAATATAGTTGGTGGTCATATATGGGAAAAGCAAGAGAAAAGAATGCAGGATGGAGAATTGACTATTTTATAGTATCAAAAGATATAAAGGATAAAATAAAAGAAGCCACAATTTATCCAGAAGTTATGGGAAGCGACCATTGTCCAGTCGGGCTTGTGGTTAGTTTGGGGACAGGTTCGGACTGACCATTTTTGGATAGTTTAGGGACGCCACTTTTATATATTAATTAATGTTAGCTATAAATAGTAGGATATTAAATTTCACTAACAGTGCAAAAGTAGACGGTTTAATTAGAACTAAAAAGAAAGGATTGAAAATTTTATGGAGAAAATAAAAAATGATTGGAAAAAGTGGTTATACTGGTTTTTGTTGGGATTTGCAATAATTGTAGTATATAATATCTTTAATAATTTTGATGAAGTAATGGGAGTATTAGGAAGATTTTTTGATATAGTAGCTCCATTTATAGCTGGTATCTTTATAGCATATTTGTTATATATGCCATGTAGAAAAATAGAAAGATTTTTTTCAAAGTCTAAGTCAAAATTTGTAAAGAAACGAGCAAGAGTTTTAAGCATAATAACTGTTTATTTAATAGTTCTATTAATAATTGCAGTTTTAATAGGAGTTATATTACCTGTTGTTATAGAAAGTGTAACAGACTTTTTAAACAATATTCAAAATTATTATGAAACAGCAATTGATAGATATAATGCTTTACCAGAAGATTCAATATTAAAAAGTGATATAGTAAATGATGCAATTCAGAGTATACAACATATAGATATCAAACAATATTTCCAAATGGATAAGATAATAGGTTATGTAATGACAGCTGTTCAAGCAGTTACTGGTATTGTTGATATATTTGTTACATTAATTGTTTCTATATACATATTAGCAGAAAGAACAAAAATTATAGCATTTTTGAAAAGAGTTGCTTCTGCTATGTTTAAAGAAAGAACATACAAAAATGTAAATAAATATTTTAATAATTCAAATGAAATATTTTTTAAATTTATTGCTAGTCAATTTTTAGATGCAGTAGTAGTTGGAACTTTAATTACAATTGCATTAACAATTATGGGAGTTAGATATGCTCCATTACTTGGATTTTTTATAGGATTATTTAATATGATTCCTTTTGTTGGAGCAATAATTGCTACTGTAATTTCAGCATTGATTACTTTAATTACAGGAGGACTTAGTCAAGCTATATGGATGCTTATTGTAACTATTGTATTGCAACAAATTGATGCAAATATAATTAATCCTAAAATTGTAGGTCAGTCATTGAAGATTAGCCCATTATTAGTTTTGTTTGCAGTAACTGTTGGAGGAGCATATTTTGGAATATTAGGTATGTTTTTAGCTGTTCCAGTTGTTGCGGTTATACGTATTTTAGTAGATGATTTTGTGAGTTATAGATTAGTTGTTAAAAAAAGAGAAAAGAAAATGGTGGTTGAAAAATAACTGTAATTGATATTTATTATAATAATCTGTATGTTACAATTCACAGTTGAAATAATTTCTTATTAGTTAGGATATTATATTAAATATTTTTTTGTACCTTGTTGTCGCAACAGATTGATTATCAAAAGAAAAATAAATTTTTCTTTTGATAGAAAGAAAGTTGCTCCAATCGCACTCGCCTTAAAAAGGCTCGTTTGGGCGCTACGCGGTACTGCAAAATTATTTAATATAATATCCTAAGTGTGGAAAGGAAAGAAATAAAAATTTATGAAAGAAGAAGTACTTGAAACAATAAAAAAATATAACATGATAGAAAACGGAGACAAGATAGTTCTAGCAGTATCTGGAGGACCAGATTCTATTTGCATGCTAGATATATTAAACGATATAAAAAATGACGCAACAATAGATATAAACTTTGAAATAGTAGTTGCACATGTTAACCATATGATTAGAAAAGAAGCTCAAGAGGACGAAAAATATGTAAAAAAATATTGTGAAGAAAAACAAATAGAATTTTATTCAAAAAGTATAGATGTTCAAAAAATGGCTAATAATAATAAAATAGGAATAGAAGAAGCTGGAAGAAAAGCAAGATATGATTTTTTTAATGAAATTTTAGAAAGGACAAATGCGCAAAAAATAGCAATTGCTCATAACAAAAATGACAAAGTTGAAACAGTTTTAATGCATATCCTAAGGGGTAGCGGAATAAATGGTTTGAAAGGAATTGAAGCAAAAAGAGGAAAATATATAAGACCATTAATTGAATGTGAAAGAAACGAAATTGAAGATTATTGTAGTAACAAAAATTTACAACCTAGAATTGATAAAACAAATTTTGAAAATGAATATACAAGAAATAAAGTGAGAAACCTCTTAATTCCGTATATTCAGAAGGAATTTAATCCAAATCTAATACAAACAATTGATAGATTATCAAATCTAGTGGCAGAAGAAGAAAAATATATGGACAAGCAAGTTGAAAAAGTATATAAAGAAATGTTAATTAGTGAAAGTGAAAATGAAATTCAGTTACGATTAAAAACATTTAATATCCAAGAAAAAGTAATAAAATCAAGGATTATATTATATACTATAACAAGACTTTTTGGAAATTCTAAAGGATTAGAAAAGATACATATAGAAGATATAATAAAACTATGCAGTAATAATATAGGTAATAAGTATTTGACTCCAAATAAAAATATAAAAATATTGATAAAAAATCATAAGATTTACTTTATGAGTCAAGTGTAGAAATCCGTAATGAAAAATGCTACAACCATTGAAATGTCACAAAAAAGTCATAAAAAAAGTATTGAAAAAATAAAAGTGATATGTTATAAAAGCAATATGAAAAACAAAACATAAGGAGGAATTAATTTGAAAAACGGGATTAAAACATTAGCAATGTGGTTAATAATAGGGGTAATTTTTATAGTAGTCTTATCTTCAATTGTAGAAAACAGCGAATCAAAACTACAATATTCTGAATTAATTACAAACATTAATGAAGGAAATGTAGAAGCAATTCAAATAGAAGCGGATGGAACAACAGCTACAGTTGAATTGAAAGATGATAAAATAAAGAAAGAAGTTAATATTCCAGATATGGGTAGTTTTATGACATATACAGAAGAATTCCTAAAAGATGGAGCATTTTCTTTAGAAGAAGAATCTCAATCAATATTTATAACAGTACTTAGTTTGTTAACTCCATTTGGATTATTAATAATATTCTTAATATTCTGGTTCTTTATGATGGGAGGAACAGCAGGAGGCGGAAATCCAGGAAGCAAAACAATGACATTTGGAAAAAGCAAAGCTAGAATGATGACACCTGCTGACAAAAACAAAATTACATTTGATGATGTAGCCGGAGTAGATGAAGAAAAAGAAGAATTAGAAGAAATAGTACAATTCTTAAAAAATCCAAAGAAATTTACAGATATGGGAGCTAGAATTCCAAAAGGAGTTTTATTAGTTGGTCAACCAGGAACAGGTAAAACACTTTTAGCTAAAGCAGTAGCAGGAGAAGCAGGAGTACCATTTTTCATAATAAGTGGTTCAGACTTTGTTGAAATGTTTGTTGGTGTTGGAGCATCAAGAGTAAGAGACTTATTTGACCAAGCTAAGAAAAATGCACCATGTATCATATTCATAGACGAAATTGATGCAGTAGGACGTCAAAGAGGAGCTGGTCTTGGTGGAGGACATGATGAAAGAGAACAAACATTAAACCAATTGTTAGTTGAAATGGACGGATTTGCAGCAAATGAAGGAGTTATAGTATTAGCTGCAACAAATAGACCAGATGTATTAGATAAAGCTCTACTTAGGGCAGGAAGATTTGACAGACAAATAGTAGTAGGATTACCAGATGTAAAAGCAAGAGAACAAATATTAGAAGTACATTCAAGAAAGAAAAGATTAGCAGATGATGTAGACTTAAAAGTTATTGCTAAAAACACATCAGGATTTGCGGGAGCAGACCTAGAAAATGTATTAAATGAAGCAGCACTTTTAGCAGCAAGAAGAAATCTAACTGAAATAGGAATGAGAGAAATAGAAGATGCAATGATAAAAGTAACAATGGGACCTGAAAAGAAAACAAAAGTAAGAAGCGAAAAAGAAAATAAATTAGTTGCATATCATGAAGCAGGTCATGCAGTAGTAAGCCATTACTTAGAAACACAAGATCCAGTACATGAAATATCAATAGTACCAAGAGGAATGGCTGGTGGATATACAATGTATAGACCAACAGAAGATAAATCATTCATGTCAAAAACAGAAATGGAAGAAAATATCGTATCACTATTAGGTGGTAGAGTTGCAGAAGCACTTATATTAAATGATATATCAACAGGAGCAAGTAACGACATAGAAAGAGCAACAAAAATTGCAAGAAGTATGGTTACAAAATACGGAATGAGTGAAAGAATTGGAGCATTAATGCTAGGTTCAAGTCAAGACGAAGTATTTTTAGGAAGGGACTTTGGTCATACAAAAGAATATTCAGAAGAAACAGCAGCAATAATAGATGAAGAAACAAAGAAAATAGTAGATACTGGATATAATAGAGCAAAACAAATATTATCAGACAATATAGATAAATTACACAAAGTTGCAGGAATATTACTAGAGAAAGAAAAAATCAATGCAGAAGAATTCGAAGCAATCTTTGGAGAATAGGGATTAGGGGGACGGTCCTAAAAATCCCTGCTTTTAGGGATTTAGGGACGGACCTTAAAAATAAAAGGAAAGTAGCAAAAATATATTGCTATTTTCTTTTTTTTGCGATAAAATTAAAACACCAAAGAGAAAAAAGAAAAGTAGGGAATAGCAATGAAAAATTACTATGAAATATTAGAGGTTAATAAAAAAGCCTCGAAAGAAGTAATAGAAAAAGCATATAAAGTATTAGTAAAAAAATATCATCCAGACTTATATTCTGGTCAAAAGAAAAATTATGCCGAAGAAAAAATAAAAGAAATAAACGAAGCATATAGTGTTTTAACAGATGAATTTATGAAAGCGCAATATGATGCTGAATTAGAAAAACAAGAACAGGAAGATTTATACAAAAAATATAATCAAAAGCAAAGTGAGAATACGCAAAGAAATATGAATAGTACTAATAACGTTCATAGAGAAAATAAATCACAGAAATCACGGACAAAACAAGAAAAAAGAAGTAGAAGATTTTAATGAAAGAATGAAAAAACATAAAGTTGGTTCATTTTCTGGAATAGTTGAGTTATGCAAAGAATTATATAAAAATAAGCCTAAAAGAGATGAAATGAAAGAGGTAACTAAAAAAGATGTTATAGCATTAATATTAACAATAGTAGTTGTAATATTGATACTTGTGGCTTTATGGTACATACCATTTACAAATGGATGGATAAGGCAATTATTATTCGAAAATTCACTTTTTAATGCAATAGCAGGATTGTTTAAATGAAAATAGGTTGATTTATTGAATTTTAGCTATTGACAACAACAATTCATTAATGTATAATAGTAGCGTTAAGAAGGGTTATCCCACATACACTTTTCGTATGGACCGGAAGGAGGGGAATAAAAAATGTCAGAAATAAAAGTTAATAATGGAAATATAGAAGATGCACTAAGAAGATTTAAAAGACAATGTGCAAGAAATGGAGTACTTCAGGAAGTACGTAAAAGAGAACACTATGAAAAACCTAGTGTAAAGAGAAAGAAAAAATCAGAAGCAGCTAGAAAAAGAAAATTTTAGTATGAAAATAAAAAGGATTGGATTGGAAGTTAAGGATGTACATATAACATGAGACTTCCAATTTTTTTATTAAAAATTGTGATATATTCTCTAAGTTAAAATATAAAATTTTACTTATTAAATGGTTAACATTACAGAATATACAAATTCTAACATTATAAATCAGGCACTTCTCAAAGACAAGTTTGAGATTCTCCTAATTTATAATTTAAGAATTTGTAATATTCTTTCATTCACATATTTAATTGCATAAAATTTCATATTTTAACTTGTTGAATGTAAAAAAGTTTCAGGCTAATAAATAAAATTTATAAATTTAATATATAAAATTAAGAAAATAAGTGTATAATAAATAATATTAAAGCAAAAAATTGAAAGTAAATAAAAAGGAGGAAAATTTATGCAATATCAAGAGAAAGAAATAAAAAAAGGAATAGAATTCCATGAGCTTAATACAAATAAATTTAAAACAAACCTAGTGGCAGTATTTTTAACAACAGAGCTAACAAGAGAAAATGTAACAAAAAATGCATTAATATCAACAATCTTAAGAAGAGGTTCTAAAAACATGCCATCACAAGAAGAAATAAGTAAGCAAATGGAAGAAATGTATGGAGCAAGTTTTGACTGTGGATTAGATAAAATTGGAGATAATCAAGTTTTAAAATTTTATATGGAAACAATAAATGATGATTTTATTCCACTACAAAAGGAAAAAATGTTGAAAACTACACTTGAAAAGATACTTGAAATAGTATTTAATCCATATATCGAAAATGGAGAATTCAAAAAAGAATATGTAGAGCAAGAAAAAAATACTATAAAACAAAGAATAGAAGGAAAAATAGATAATAAAGCAAGATATGCTTTAAATAGATGTATTGAAGAAATGTATAAAGATGAGCCGTATGGGTTATATAAGTTCGGATATGTTGAAGATTTAGATGCAATTGATGGTAAAAATCTATATGAATATTATCAAGAGTTAATTAAAAATTGTAAAATTGATATTCTTGTTTCTGGAATATTGCCAGATGATATTGAAGAGCTAATCAAAGAAAACGAAAATATCAAAAATTTACAAGAAAGAGAACCAAAATACGTAATGCCAAAATTGGCAACTAAAAATACAGAAAAAGAAAATGTAGTTACAGAATCAATGGAAGTAACACAAGGAAAATTAGTTTTAGGATTGGATATCAAGTTGGAAGATGATAAACAAAAATATGATGCTTTGTTATATAACAGTATTTTAGGTGGAACACCAAATTCTAAGATGTTCCAAAATGTAAGAGAAAAAGCGCATTTAGCATATGCTGCAAGTTCTAGTTATATAAGACAAAAAAGCAATATATTTATAAATTGTGGAATAGAAATAAGCAACTATGAAAAAGCATTAGAAATTGTAAAAAAACAAATTGAAGATATGAAAAAAGGAGATTTTACAGAAGAGGATATAGAAAATGCTAAAAAAGGAATAATATCAACAATAGACTTGATAGATGACGAACAAGATACAGGTATCACATATTATTTTGGACAAGAATTATCTAATAATAAGATAAGTCCTGAAGAATATAAAGAAATTGTACAAAAAGTTCAAAAAGATGATATTGTTAAAATAGCAAATTCAGTAAGTATAAATACAATTTACTTTTTAAAAGACTAAAATAGGAGGGAAAAATATGCAACTTATAGAAAATTTGAAAGTTAAAGAAAAAGTATATAAAGAAAAATTAGAAAATGGATTAACAGTTATGATAATACCAAAACCTGGTATGAAAAAGAAATATATGATATGGGGGACACATTATGGTTCATTAGAAAATGAATTTGTAGTTCCAGGAGAAGAAAAACCAACAGTTGTGCCAAATGGAGTAGCACATTTTTTAGAGCATAAAATGTTTGAACAAGAAAATGGTACAAATAGTTTAGATGTATTAACTGCTTTAGGAGTAGATGCTAATGCATATACAACAAATGACCATACAGCATATTTATTTGAATGTACAGATAATTTTTATGAAGCAATGGATGAATTAATGGATTATGTTCAACATCCATATTTTACAGATGAAAACGTAGAAAAAGAAAAAGGAATAATCGGACAAGAAATTGGGATGTATGACGATTCTCCTGATTGGAAAGTTTATTTGAATGCGATGAATGCAATGTATCATGAATGTCCTGTGAAAATAGATATAGTTGGGACAGTTGAAACAATAAGTAAAATAGATAAAGATATTTTATATAAATGTTATAACACATTTTATAATCCATCAAACATGGTAATGGTTATATGCGGAGACTTTAAACCGGAAGAAATGCTTGAAGAAGTTAAAAAAAGATTAATTGATAAAAAAGCAAATGGAGAGATAAAGAGAATATATCCAAAAGAGCCAGAAACAATAGTACAAGAAAAAATTGAGCAAAAATTAGAAGTTAGTCAACCTTTATATACAATAGGAATAAAAGATACAATTCAAGATAATTGTAATCAAAATAAATCAGATTTAGTTAAAAAACATATAGCAATTGAAATATTGTTAAATTTAATAATGGGAAGAAGTTCAAATTTATTTCAGAGATTGTATAAAGATGGAATTATTTATGCTCAACCAGGACTAAGTTATGAATTTACAAATATTTATGCACATGTTTTAATTGATGGCCAATCAAGTAATCCTGATAAGGTTTATGAGGAATTTAAAAAAGAGGTTAAAAGTTTAAAGGAAAATGGAATAAATGAACAGGATTTTGAGAGAATTAGAAAGATGATTTATGGTGGATATGTTAAGGAATATAATGATGTGACTGATATTTCTAGAATGTTTTTAGCTGATTTCTTTAAAGGTATTAATAGTTTTGATTATTTGGATGAGATTGATAGTGTTTCAAAGGAGTATGCTGAGCAAGTTTTAAAGCAAGTTTTTAGAGAGGATAGGATGGTTCTTTCAGTTGTTGGCTAACTACTTGACAAATAATTGTATTTTGGCGTTGTTAAACTTCGCTATTTTGTATTAGAGTTAAGAGTAATTTTCCACATTATAATTACAAGGTGTGGATTATAGTTACAAAAAATGAAATTTAAAGGTAAAAAATTTTAAAAAATGGCTAAGAAAAAAATGTTGAAAAAACGGTAGTAAATTCTAAATAGGATTTTTACCGTTTTTATATGATGCAAAATGTCGAAAAATATAAAAACTCGTCGTACGAAAGTTGCCAAAAACCATTGAAAATACTTGACTTGAGAAAGATAATGTGGTAATTTATAAATATACGGAAGATAAATTAAAGAAAAGGAGAGATGATGTATGTTAGATGATGAAATTTGTAAATTAAGGGATAAATTGAATAAAAGCATAGAAAATGGAGAGGATTATAGCGTAATTTATCAATTGAGCATAGAATTGGACGAGCTTATAGCACAGTATTATGCTAAAAATAATAAAAAAAAACTGTTGTGGGCGGTGACATAGAAAAAACAATTATTAATGAAAAGGAAAAAACAAGCTAAAAAGACAATTCAGTCAGATTTAAAATCTAACTAATTGTCTTTTAAGTTTTAATAAATAGGTACGTTTGTACTTGCTTTTTAACACATTATATAGTAAAATTGAAACTAGAAATTAATAGAAAGTGGGGTAAAGAAATGAAGAAATTACCTTATGGAATAAGTAACTATCAAGAATTAATAGAGGACAATTACTATTATGTAGATAAAACTAAATATATAGAAAAATTAGAAAACTTAGCAGAAAAAAGAATAATGTTTTTAAGACCGAGAAAATTTGGAAAAACATTATTTACAAGCGTGTTAGAAAATTATTATGATGTAAAAAAGACAGATAAATTTGATGAACTATATAAGGATACATATATAGGTAAGAATCCAACAAATTTGAAAAATAGCTATCATATATTAAGATTCAATTTTTCAGGAATAGACACAACAAATACAGAAACAACAATAAAAGGGTTTAAGAGGGAAGTTGCATCTTCAATAAAAGTATTTGTAGAAAAATATGGAATGGATTTTTATATAAATGAAGAAGATGAGGCAGAAAATATACTAGATAATTTAATAAAAGCATTTGGTATTCAAAGGTCAAAAGAGAAAATATATGTAATAATAGATGAATATGACCATTTCGCAAATGAACTATTAGGATTTAATCCAAATCAATTTAAAGATTTGGTATCAAAAAATGGAAAAGTAAGAAAATGGTATGAAATACTAAAAAAAGGCACAGAAAGTGTAGTGGATAGGATATTTATAACAGGAGTAGCCCCAATAACACTAGATAGTTTAACATCAGGATTTAATATAGGATTAGATATGACACAAGATAGAGATTTTAATGAAATGATGGGATTTACAGAAGAAGAGTTAAGGAAATTAATGAAAGAACAAAATATATCAAAAGAAGAACAAGAAGAAATATTGCCAATAATGAAAGAAAATTATGATGGATACAGATTTTCCTTAAAAGGAAAAGAAAAAATGTATAATTCAAATATGTGCTTATATTTCTTAAATAGTTATATAAGATTTAAAGAAATACCGAATCAATTAATAGATGTAAATATAGCAAGTGATTATAGCAAATTGGGAAAAATGTTAGATTTGTGCAAAGGAGAAAATAGGGCAGAAATTATAGAAAAAACAGTATCAGGAGAAGGAATATTAGCAGATATAGTAGAGAAGTTTAATCCTGCAATGGAATTTACAGAAAGAGAATTAGTATCTATGTTATATTATTTAGGATATTTAACAATAGAAGATGAAGTGGCAGGTTATTCAAAACTAAATATACCAAATAAAGTTATGAAAGAAATATATTCACAATATTTTTTAAAAATATTAGGAGAAGAAATAAATGTGGATATAGAAGAAAATTATGCAGAGATAACGAAAGAAATAGCATTAGAAGGAAAAATAGATAAAATCGTTGAGTTACTACAAAAATATCTAAAAAATCTATCAAATCGTGATTATCAAAGATTTGATGAAAAATATGTAAAACTAATATTTTATTGTATAGTGATGAATCTAAAAATATATTCAGTAAAATCAGAGTTAGAAGTAGAAAGGGAATATCCTGATATAGTGTTAATACCAAGAGATAGAAGCAAAGGATATAATGCAATAATGGTAGAATTTAAATATCTAAAAAAGAGTGAAGAAGGAAAAATAGAAGAAAAGCAAAAAGAAGCAAAAGAGCAAATAGAAAGATATGCTAATACAGAAGAAATGAAAGATATAGAAAAAATGAATAAGTACACAATAGTAGTTGTAAATGATAAGTTGTATGTAGAAAAAATAAAATCTTAGTAATGATAGTAAAGATGAAAAATGTCACGGTTTTGTGGCATTTTTTTCGTTCTTTTCTACTTGCTTTTTTCTAAAAAATATTATATAATCTTTAGCCGAGAAAAAGAAAAAAATAATTATAGGTGAGAGATTATGATAGTAAGCCAACAAATATTAGACAGTTTGTGTCAAGATGCTGGAGAAAAAAGAACACAAAAAGCAAGAATGTATAAATCATTAGGAAGAGTCGAAATAATAGAAGTAGAATATCAAGATAGTAATAATTTTGCTATAAGAGGAATGGTAGTAGGCTCTGAACCATATAAAACATACATATCAGTAAGTAATGGAGAAATAGATGACATTACTTGTAATTGTCAAGACTATTATAATCACTATGGAGTTTGTAAGCACACATTAGCATCTGTTATGGCATTTGCAGAAGACGAAAACTATAGAAGAAAATATGAAAAGCCAGAAAATATAATAAATGAAAGAAAAGAAAAACTAAATACAAGTAACAATATACAATACAGAAATTTCAGACAAATGGTAAACACATTTTATAACGAAGAAATAGATGGAATTGATAGTGATGACGAAGAATTAAAAAATAAAGGAACAATTCATTTAGAGCCTAAAGTAATCTACGATAAATTTTTAGGAGACATGAAAGTAGAATTCAAAATTGGAAACAAAAGAATGTATAAAATAAAAAATCTATCAGAATTTTATACAAGAATGATGGAAAAAGAATTCTATAAATACGGAGAAAAACTACAATTTGTACATACTAAAGAAATGTTTGATGAAGAAAGTCAAAAACTACTAGAATTTTTATTAAAATATGCAGAAATTATAAAATATGCAAATTCAAATTCAAATAGTAATTATCGTTATTATGGAAAAGCATTGAGTGAAACAAGCATTTTGCTAGGAAATAGCGGAATAGATGATTTATTTGAAATATTACAAGGAAAACAAGTAGAATTTCAAAGAGATTATTTAAATGAAAAAATTGAATTTGCAAATGAGGACCCTAAAATATCTTTTACATTAAAAAAGAAATCAGATAATCAATATGTAATTTTGCCAAATGTAGAGATATTTAATGTTAGTATTTTAAAAGGAAAAGAATACAAATACATTTTAGATAGTAAAAAAATATATAGATGTAGTAAAGAATTTGAAAATGCTAATTTAAAACTATTAGAATTTTTTAGACAAAATTATATGACAGAAATAGTTTTAGGAAAAGAAGAATTAACACAGTTATTTTCAATAATAATGCCAAAAGTAAAAGCAGCAATAACAATTGAAAATATATCAGAAGAAGAAATCGAAAAATACAAACCAAAAGAATTAGTAGTAAAAGTATATTTAGATTTTGATGAGCAGGATTACCTAGTTGCAGATGTGTTATTTTGTTATGAAAATAATGAATTTAATCCATTAGATGAAAAACAAGAACTAAAATTTCCGAGAAATATGATTCAAGAAACAAAAGCATTAAACATATTTAGAAAAACAGGATTTATGCTAGATACAAAGAATCTAAGATTTATATTACCAGATAATGATAAAATTTATGAATTTTTGACAGAAGATATAAATGTATATATGAAAAGGTTTGAAGTTTTAGCTACTGAAAAATTTAAAACAAAGCAAATAAGACAAGCAAAAATTGGTAATATTGGAGTAAAAGTCGAAAATAACTTATTATCAATAGATTTAAATGATTTAGATATAGATATAAAAGAATTACAAAAGATAATGGAAAAATATCAATTAAAAAAGAAATATCATAGACTAAAAGATGGTAGTTTTTTAAACTTAGAAGATAATAAAGAGATTGACTTTTTAGATAAACTTGTTACCGGAATGGATATTGATTATAAAGAACTAGAAAAAGGAGAAGTCGTTTTACCTGCTTATAGAAGTTTATATTTAAACCAGTTGTTAAAAAGTAAAAAAGGTATACAAGTAACAAAAAATAGTGAATATAGAGAAATAGTAAATAATTTAGATAAAGACCATTTAGAAGATGAAATCCAAATACCAGAAAATTTAAATAATGTTTTAAGATATTATCAAAAAACAGGATTTAAATGGTTAAAAATTTTAGATTCATATAAATTTGGTGGAATACTTGCAGATGATATGGGACTTGGAAAAACTATTCAAATGTTATCTGTAATTGTTGATTATGTAGAAGAAACTAAAAACAATCAAGAAACTAAAAGAGCAAGTCTAGTTGTTTCACCGAGTTCACTAACATTAAACTGGCAAAATGAAGCAAATAAATTTGCAAAAGATTTAAAAATATTAGTAATAAGGGGAACTTTGTCAGAAAGAAAAAGACAAATAAGAGAAATAGAAAACTATGATTTAGTCATTACATCATATGACTTATTAAAAAGAGATATAGACTTATATAAAGATAAGAAATATCAATTTAGATATATAATAGCAGATGAAGCACAGTATTTAAAAAATAGTAATACACAAAATGCAAAAGCAATAAAACAAATAAAAGCAGACACAAGATATGCTTTAACTGGAACACCAATAGAAAACTCATTAGCAGAGTTATGGTCAATATTTGACTTTATCATGCCAGGATATTTATTTACATATAAGCAATTCAAAACAATGTATGAAGTACCAATAGTAAAAGATAATGACGAAAAAGCAATGGCAAAATTAAAAATGCTAATAGAACCATTTGTACTAAGAAGAAATAAAAAAGAAGTATTAACAGAATTACCAGATAAAACAATAACAGTATTAAATAATGAAATGGAAGAAGAGCAAAGAAATATCTATCTAACATATTTAGCGCAAGCAAAACAAGACTTATTCCAAGAAATAGAATTAAATGGATATGAAAAAAGTCATATGCAAATATTAGCAGTATTAACAAGATTAAGACAGATATGTTGCCACCCAAGCCTATTTATCAAAGACTATAAAGCAGGAAGCGGGAAACTAAACCAATGTATGGAAATAGTACAAGATGCAATAGAAGGAGGGCACAAAATATTACTATTTTCAGGATATACATCTATGTTCCCAATAATAGAAGAAGAATTAAAAAAGAAAAACATTCAATATTATAAACTAACAGGAAGCACAAAAGTGGATGAAAGAATAAGAATGGTAGATGAATTTAATAGTAATTCAGACATAAAAATATTCTTGATATCATTAAAAGCAGGAGGAACAGGATTAAACCTAACAGGTGCAGATATGGTAATACATTATGATCCATGGTGGAATATATCTACAGAAAATCAAGCAACAGACAGAGCATACAGAATTGGACAAAAAAATAATGTACAAGTATATAAACTAATAACAAAAAATTCAATAGAAGAAAAAATATACGAATTGCAACAAAAAAAATCAGAATTAGTAGACAACATGCTAAGTACAAAAACGTCATTTATAAACAAGTTATCAAGAGAAGAAATAATGAATTTGTTTAACTAAAAAAGAATGGAGAAGAAAGATGAACAAATATATCACAATAATAGGTGGAGGTTTAGCTGGATGTGAGGCAGCATATCAAATTGCAAAAAGAGGAATAAAAGTAAAACTATATGAAATGAAGCCTAAAAAATTTTCACCTGCACATAGCAATAAGGATTTAGCTGAAATAGTTTGTAGCAATTCTTTTAAATCTAATTTATTGACAAATGCTTGTGGATTATTAAAAGAAGAATTAAGAAGATTAGATTCCCTATTGATAAAAATAGCAGATGAAACGAGCGTGCCAGCTGGACAAGCTTTAGCGGTAGACAGAGAAGAATTTTCTCATAAAGTTACAGAGTCAATAAAAAATAATGAATTAATTGAAATTATAAATGAAGAAGTAACAGACATTGAAGATATAGCTAAAGAAGGAATTGTTATAGTTGCGACAGGACCATTAACATCTGATGGATTAGCAAAGCAAATCCAAGAAATAACTGGACAGGACAAGTTGTATTTTTATGATGCTGCAGCTCCAATAGTATCAAAAGATAGTATCAATTTTTATATAGCATTTTATGGTGATAGATATAGCCAAGAAAAAAGAAAAGAAGAAACAGTTGAACAGTGGAAGAAAAGATTAGAAAAACAAAAAAGTGAAGAACAGAGTTATATTAATTTGCCAATGTCAAAAGAAGAGTATGAAAGATTTTGGCAAGAACTTGTAAATGCCGAAGTTGTAACATTGCATGAATTTGAGAAAAGAGAAATATTTGAAGGATGTATGCCAATAGAAATAATGGCAAAAAGAGGAATAGATACATTAAGATTTGGACCATTAAAACCAGTAGGATTTGATGATCCAAGAACTGCAAAAAGACCATATGCTTTAGTACAACTAAGACAAGATGATAAACAAGCAAGCATATATAATTTAGTAGGATTTCAAACAAATTTGAAATATGGAGAGCAAAAAAGAGTATTTAGCATGATACCAGGACTAGAAAATGCAGAATTTGTTAAATATGGTGTAATGCACAGAAATACATACATAAATTCTAGTAAATTATTAGATGAAACATACAATTTAAAAACAAATAAAAATATATATTTTGCAGGACAAATAACCGGAGTAGAAGGATATGTTGAATCAATTTCATCTGGATTAGTTGCAGGAATAAATGCAGTTAGTAAATTGCAATATTTTGAAAAACGAGGATTTGGGGACGGAGAAAAAAATCATGGCGATTTTGGAAATGAAGAAAAAAATTCTGAGATAGTCTTTTCAGAATTTACTGTGATAGGAGCTTTAGCTAAATATATTTCTACATTTAATGAAAAATTTCAACCAATGAATGCAAATTTTGGAATATTACCAGAATTAGAAGGCAAGAAGATAAAAGATAAAAGAGAAAGATACATGAAACTAGCAGAAAGAAGCTTGGAAAATTTGAATACAACTTTTTTAATATAGAATAAATATTACAAATATTACTAAAAAGTGACATTTTAATTAAAAACAACAAAAATTTACATAATTCTATTGCAAGAATTATGTTTTTTTGTTATAATTATTTATAAGTGATATTTTAATAAGAATATTTGTATATTCTGAAAGGGGTAAAAAATGGAAGAGAAGCTAATTCAAGAAATACAAAATAGAATAGAAAAAATAAAGAATGAAACTGAAATTGCAACTAAAAATTTATCTGCAACGAAAAAGAAACTAGAAGAAGAATTGGAAACATATAGTGGTAGTTTACAATATTTAGATGGAAAATTTGTAGAACCTAAAGAAAAAACTGATTTGAAAGCTGATATAAATAAAATAGAGATCGAGTTACAAGGAATTAAGGATAATTCTAATCAAAATATAGAAGAACTTGAAGAAGATAAAAAAACTTTTAAAAAATTACAAGAAAAAAAATTAAATTTGAATAAAAAACAGGAAGAATTAGAGCTAATTATTAAAAAATTAGAAAAAGATAAAGAACAATGTATTCAAGAAATAAATGTTTGGAAACAAAAAATGGTTTTTATTGATGGAAAGATGCAAAAATCTAAAGAGTTAATAGTACTTGAGATGGATTTAGAAAGTATAGAATCTGAACTTGAAAACTTGATGAAACAGAAAAATAATAACCTACGAAAATTGAATAGTACAGTAAAAAAACTTGATAAAATGATATTAAAATATAATGTTAAAGAAAAAATTGAGCCTGAACCAGAGCCTGAACCAGAGCCAGAACCTGAGCCAGAGAAAAAAACTAATGTTGGAAAACTATATGGTAAGTTAGATTTAAAATCTAGAAAAGGGGATAGTATAGATTGGTCAATAGTAAAAATAACATGTGAAACTAAGCTTGGTAGATATATTATAGAATATGCAGATGGAGAAGTTATAACTGCAACTCCAATGGTTACAAATAAAAAACAGGCAAAAAGAATTTTAAATACATTGGGCGTTGATACAAAATCAAAAATTGATCCTAATATATTATTGTTCCACTTATACAATTATGGCGTAATAAGTGAAAATGATAGGGAAAATATTCTACTTGGTAAATTTGATGTAGAAAATAATAAATCTGCTAGAGAATGCATAGATGAATATGTAAAAAATCCTAATTCTGAATTTAGTGTTGTATATTCAGATAAATTAGATATAGAAAAAGGAAAATTAGTAGTAGACGATGAAATACAAAAAACAGATTTTGAATTAGAAAGTAAGATAAAAAGAGGGGAAAAAAGGTATCTAAAAAAACTTGCTATTGAGCAACGTGAAGCCAAGAATGCATTTGCATTAATAGATGATAGAAATGTTTTTCAAAAGATACAAGATGGTATTTTAACAAAAATTGGAAAAGAGCCTAAATATCTACCTGCTGTTACTAATTATAGAGAATATGTAAATGGGATATTTAATGCTAAAGAAAATCAAGCTATTGAGGATAATATTAATCAACAAATTCAAAGTACTAAAATAGACAGAGATAGAAGCGAGGGGTCTTTTGATCAATATTGGGACTTTAGAGAGGAAATACTAAATCATGAGGATGAGCAAGAAAAAAATGAAAACGCAAAAAATGCTTTATCAAAACAATTTAGAGAAGGTTATAAATATGAACCTATATACAAAAAGCATATGAATGAATATATGAGTACATCAAAAGATCCATTTTCAAAGACAAAACAACTTATAGATAGAAAAATCGAAGAAAAAGAAGAGAGTGGAGATGAAAGAGAATAATAGTTATTGTATAAAATCTAAAGAAAAAATTGCAAATAAAATTCGTTACTAGATAATGGTTTCGAATTGAAAAAAGCCGAAACAATTCTGCTGTAATGATTTTGTAATCTAAATTTAATAT
>CALXKC010000003.1 GCA_944388775.1 uncultured Clostridia bacterium
TGTACAAAAAAGTAGAATTGCCTAAAGAAGGTTTTGTAGGAATTGAAAGACAAGTAGCAGAAGGTTGGAAGAAAAAAGACATCATAAAAAAGAACTTTGCTATGAATGAAGGAAAAAGATATTTTACATTTTATGATGGACCACCAACTGCAAATGGAAAGCCACATGTTGGACATATTGAAACAAGGGTAATCAAGGATATTATCCCAAGATACAAAGTTATGAAAGGATATAAGGTTATTAGAAAAGCTGGATGGGATACACATGGATTACCAGTTGAGCTTGAAATTGAAAAGAAATTAGGAATTTCAGGTAAACAACAAATTGAAGAATATGGAGTAGAAAAGTTTGTTAAAGAATGTAAAGAAAGTGTTTTCAATTATGTTCATATGTGGGAAGAAATGACAAATAAAGTTGGTTTCTGGGTTGATATGGAACATCCATATGTAACATATCACAATGAATATATTGAGTCTGTATGGTGGGCTTTAAAACAAATGTGGGAAAAAGGTCTTTTATATGAAGGTCATAAAGTTATGCCATATTGTCCAAGATGTGGAACTGCTTTATCTTCACATGAAGTGGCTCAAGGATATAAAGAAGTAAAAGATTTAACATGTATTGCTAAATTTAAAGTTCTTGATGGACAAAAATTTGATGATAATACATATATTTTAGCATGGACAACAACTCCATGGACATTACCATCAAACTTAGCACTTTGTGTTAATAAATCTTATGAATATGCTGAAGTAAAAGCAAATATCGGAACAGATGATGAACCAGTATATGAAAATTATATTCTAGCAAAAGATTTAATTGATACAGTATTAAAAGAAACACCATATGATGTTGTAAAGACATTTAAGGGTGAGGAATTATTAGGAACAAAATATGAAAGACTTATGCCATTTGGAGAAGTTGAAGGAAAGGCATTTGAAGTTATACATGGAGACTATGTAACATTAACAGATGGTACAGGTATTGTTCATATTGCACCAGCATATGGTGAAGATGACAGTTTAGTTGCAAAACAAAATGGTATTGCATTTATAAACTTAGTAGACAAAGAAGGAAAATTTGTAAAAGAAGTTGAACCATGGGCAGGAAGATTTGTTAGAGATTGTAATGAAGATATTTGTAAATGGCTAAAAGAAGAAAACAAATTATTTAGCAAAGAAAAACACATACACTCATATCCACATTGTTGGAGATGTGACACACCACTTTTATATTATCCAAAAGAAAGTTGGTTTGTTGCAATGAGTAAACTAAGAGATGAATTAGTTGCAAACAATAACAAAGTAAATTGGTATCCAGATACTATCAGAACAGGAAGATTTGGAAAATTCTTAGAAAATGTTATAGATTGGGGAATTTCAAGAGATAGATATTGGGGAACACCACTTCCAATTTGGACTTGTGAAGATGAAAACTGTGGACATAGAGAATGTATAGGTTCAATTGCTGAATTAAAAGAAAAAGCAATTAATTGTCCAGATGATATAGAGCTTCACAAACCATATATAGATGGAGTAGAGTTGAAATGTCCAAAATGTGGTAAGAAAATGCATAGAGCAAAAGAGGTTATCGACTGTTGGTTTGATTCTGGTTCAATGCCTTTTGCACAATGGCATTATCCATTTGAAAATAAAGAAATGTTTGACAACAACTTCCCAGCACAATTTATTTCAGAAGCTGTTGACCAAACAAGAGGATGGTTCTATACTTTAACTGCAATTGGAACAGCACTATTTAATAGGTCACCATTTGAAAATTGTATAGTACTTGGTCACGTATTAGATGAACATGGACAAAAAATGTCTAAATCTAAAGGTAATGGTGTAGACCCAATGCTTCTATTAGATACAGTAGGTGCAGATGCAACTAGATGGCATTTCTATACATGTAGCGCACCATGGCTTCCAACAAGACTTGGACTAAAAAATGTACAAGAAACACAAAGAGGATTTATAAGTACATTATGGAATGTATATTCTTTCTATGTTCTATATGCAGAAATAGATCAATTCAATCCATTAAAATACAGTGATTTTAAATTAACAAATGTAATGGATAAATGGATTATTTCTAAATTAAATACATTTGTAAAAGAAGTAGCTGAAAAATTAGATAGTTATGATATAACAAATGCAGCACTATTAATTGAAAACTTTACAGATGAGCTTTCAAACTGGTATGTACGTAGAAATAGAGAGAGATTTTGGAGTCAAGAATTAAATGATGAAAAAATCGGAGCATATGTTACATTATATAAAGTTCTTACAACATTAATAAAAGTAGCAGCACCATTTGTTCCATTCATAACAGATGAAATATATCAAAATCTAGTAGTTAATCTAGATAAAACAGCTCCAGAAAGTGTACATTTGTGCTTATGGCCAGGAGTAGATGAAAAAGCAATTAATCCAGAACTTGAAAAAGAAATGGATTTAGCATATAAAATTGTAAAATTAGGTAGAAGTGCAAGAAATTCTGCTAATATTAAAAACAGACAACCACTTTCAAAAATGCTTATTTCAGTTGATACATTACCTAAATATTATGAAGACATAGTAAAAGAGGAACTAAATGTAAAAGAAATCGAATTAGGAGCTGAAATGGGAGAATATGTAGATTTTGAAATTAAGCCAAACTTACCAGTTCTAGGAAGAGAATATGGAAAACTAATTCCAAGAATTAGAGAAGAAATATCAAAGAAAAACCAAATGGACTTAGCAAACACAGTAAAAAACGGCGGAGTAGAATACATCGAAATTGATGATACTCAAATAGGATTAAATTCAGAAAATCTACTTGTAACAATGCAAGGTAAAGAAGGATTTGCATTTAGTGGAGAAGGTGAAATTGGAGTTGTATTAGATACAAAAATTACACCAGAACTTGCAGAAGAAGGAATTTTGAGAGAAGTATTATCAAAAGTACAAAATATGAGAAAAGATAGTGGCTTTGAAGTATTAGATAGAATTAATTTATACGTAGCTGACAACGATAAGGTTGAAAAAGTTATAAAGAAATTTGAGAATACTATAAAACATGACACATTAGCAGATAATATTTTCTACAATGAAAAGGGCATAGAATACAAAGAAATGAATATAAACGGAGAGACTCTGTTGGGGACGTGCCAAATCGTTTCAAAATGAAACAAAAGGGACAGACCTATAAAAAAGTGATATCAACAATATAACGTGTTGATATCACTTTTTGCACTTCTTAAGAGTTTTGACTTTCTAACTCTTTTTAGAGGTGGTCACGGAGAACTTTGTAGTATTGCAAGTTAGATTTAGCGTTATTAATATCCTCATAACAATCATCTAAGTTTTTAAGAGTCTTGTTTAGAGAAGTCTTTGAAAAAACGTGCTCGTTAGCCTGTTTACTATAAATGTGATAAATTAATTGACAAATGGAAAAAAATGTAATAAAATGTTTGGAAATTATAATTATATTAAAAATATCAATATTTATAAATTTTATATCAAAGGAGATTTATTTATGTCTAGAATAGCAAGAAATCAGTTCGAAACAGCTTTTTTTCATAACATGACACAGGGAATTAATAAAGAATATATCTTTGAAGAAAATAGGTGTAAGAAAAAATATTTAGAATTAATAGAAGAAAAATCAAATCAATGTGATATAAGGTTGATTTCTTATACCATTATGGATAATCATTCGCATATATTGTTATATACAGAAAATATAGAAAATATGAGTTCATTTATGAAAAAAATTAATGAAGAATTTGCAATGTATTATAACTATATAAATAATAGAGTGGGGATTGTCTTTAGGAATAGATATAGAACACAGCCTATTTTAAGCCAAAAGCAATTATTTAATTGTATAAAATATATTTATAATAATCCAGTAAGGGCAAATATGGTTTTAAATCCAGAAGAATATATTTATTCTAATTTTAAAGATTTTCAAGTAGAGCTTAAATCAAATAATTTTTTAGATATAGTATATAAAAAAATTAATTGTCAGTTTAGTTTTCCAAAAAGTAAAGATAAAGAATTAGTAGGGCAAGAAGAATTTTTAGATACAACTGAAGATAAAGAAATATTTGTTAGAGATTTTATTAGGGAGTATGAAAAAGAGCATAATTTTATGTTTGGAAAAAATATAGAGGAAATGAAAAAACTCGTAAAATATTTAAAAGAAAATATGAATGTATCAAATAAGCTATTGTCAGAACTATTACATATATCTAAATCGACAATAACACGCTATTATAGAAGTTCTAAATAAAATTTAAAGGTCCGAAGATGTTATATTAAGTTATAAAAATTTTATTTGATTTTGAAAAATGTAACCTTGTTTAATATTATTTCTTAATTTTTTGTATTAGGTATTGTAAAATAGTTTATTAAATATTATAATTCTTTTGAAAAAATAAGTATGGGTGTGTCCCTTTTGTTTCATTTTGAGTCAGTTAGGGACGTGCCAAATTGTTTCATTTTGAAACGATTTGGCACGTCCCCAATGGTGGCACGCCAAAAAGGAGGATAAAAGATGGGATTAAAACTTGAAAATGTTTCTAAGAAGTTTGTAGGAAAACAAGCAGTAGATAACATCTCATTTGAAGTGGACAAACCTAGTGTGTTTGGGCTACTTGGTACAAATGGAGCTGGAAAAACTACTACAATTAGAATGCTTCTTGGAATTATTAAAAAAGATACAGGTGAAATAACTTGGAACGGTAAAAAGGTTGAAAGGAAAAGTGTTAATTTTGGATATTTACCAGAAGAAAGAGGTGTATATCCAAAAACAAAGATATATGACCAATTAATGTATTTTGCAAAATTAAAAGGTATGAACCCAAAAGATGCAGATGAAGCAATAAAAAAATGGGCAAAGGTTTTAAAAGTGGAAGAATATATACAGATGACAGCAGAAAAATTGTCAAAAGGAAATCAACAAAAAATACAATTTATGACTGCAATCATACATGATCCTGAATTAATTGTACTTGATGAACCTTTTAGTGGATTAGATCCAGTTAATACTGAAATATTAAAAAATATTATAATAGATTTAGTTAAAGAAGGAAAATATATTATAATGTCAAGTCACCAGATGTCATCAATTGAAGAGTTTTGTACAGATATTTTAATATTGAATAAAGGTAAAACTGTTTTGAAAGGTAATTTGAAAGAAATTAAAGAGGGGTATAAGGCTAATAGATTAGAGATTTCAACAGATTCAAATATTGATGAGTATATTAAGGATTTTAATATGGATATTGAGTTTTCTAAGAATAATGAGTATTCTATTAAGATTGATTCTGAAGAAAATGCTCATCAATTATTAAAAAAATTGGTTGATGACCATGTTGTTGTTAATAAGTTTGAGATTAAGAAGCCAACTTTGAATGATATTTTTATAGAGAAGGTAGGCTAATTTTAGAGCTAATTAACATCTTGCGTCGTTAAACTTTGTTTGCCTAGCAATATATTAATTATCTTTAAAATTACGAGATTTGATGAAAGGAATGTAAGAAAATGAGAGATTTAAGAACAGTAATCGCTTTTACAATTAAGGATATGGCGAAAAGAAAGTCCTTTATTATTTCAACTTTAATTATTTTAATATTAATAGTAATAGGATTTAATATTCCAAATATAATAAGTGCATTTACAGAAGATGGAGAAAATTTAGGAGAAGAAAAAATACTAATAGTTGATAGTACAAATTTATTTGAAGGAACTTTGCAGAATTTAAATCAAATGGATTTAGGATACACATTTCAAATTGCAAATAATGATGTTTCTTTTGAGGATATAAAAACTAGAATAGAAGATAAAGATATTAATGAAGCAATTATTATAGAACAAAAAGATGATGGTAGTTACAAATTAAGATATATAGTAGAAAATATGACACAAGTTGCATCTGTTCCAGAAGATTTAATTAATGCAATAAATGCAGTTTATACAAATTTAAAAATTTCAAAATTAGGTTTAACACAAGAACAAATAGCAAGTTTGACTCCTAATTTTGAATTTACGATAGAACAAACAGAAGAGCAAGAAGTAAGTGGAAACTTAGGTGTAATAATGTTATTATCAATTGTATTATTCTATGCAATATACTTCTGTGCTTATCAAGTATCAAGTTCAATTACAACAGAAAAAACTTCAAAAATAATGGAAACATTAGTAACATCTACTTCACCTAGAACAATAGTATTAGGAAAAACAATTGGAATTGGAATTGTTGGATTATTACAAATATGTGTTGTAGTTGCAACAGCCTTGATATCTGCTAAAACATTCTTAGAACCAGAATTGTTGGATGCAGTTTTAGATATGTCTAAATTTACACCATATCTTGCAGTCATTACAATTGTATATTTTATCTTAGGATATTTTGCATATGCTTTACTATATGCTCTAACTGGTTCAACAGTAAGCAAACCAGAAGATATACAATCTGCCAATACACCTGTTGCAATACTTGCGGTAATTGGCTTTTACTTATCATATTTTACAATGATGAATCCAACAAGTGAATTAAATAAATTTGCTGCAATATTTCCAATTTCATCACCATTTTGTATGCCATTTAGAATTATGATGGGAATTGCATCAACTTCAGAAATTGTATTGTCAATTATAGTATTGATTATTACAATTTTGGTTATTGCAAAAGTTGCAATTAAGATTTATTCAAATGCTATATTAAATTATGGAACTAAAATGACGTTTAAAGATATTGTGAAAGTTTATAGAGATAAAAATAACTAAAGCTGTAATTTTTTTAAAATCAATTACTGGCGTGACATTTTGTAAGAACAAGAACCAATAAATATTTGTGGTTCTTTTCTTTTTTTCTCAAAAGACCTTGACAGTTTACGATAATAAAGATAAAATATAATAGGTAGGAAAAAATATATGAAAAGATAATTAATATATATTTTATTCGAACATTGAAAATTAAATAAGAAAGAGGTGTATAATTATGACAATCGTAATTATTATCGTCTCTGTCGTAATCTCATTTGCAATTGGAGTGCCAGTAGGAATGGCATATAGAAAAAAAGTTGCAGAATCTAAAATTCAAGGTGCAGAAAATGAAGCAAAAAGATTAGTTGATTTAGCTAAAATAGAAGCAGAAAATTTGAAAAAAGAAGAAATTTTTAAAGCTAAAGAAGAAATTATGAATAGCAGAAAAGAGTTAGATCAAGAGATTAAAGAAAGAAGAGGCGAAGTACAAAAACAAGAGTCAAGATTAATTCAAAAAGAAGAAAACTTAGAAAGACGTTCAGAAAATTTTGAGAAAAAAGAAAGAGAGATTGAAAGAGAATTACAAGACATTGAAAATCAAAAAGAAGAAATCAAAAAACTTCATGACCAGGAAGTAATTGAACTTCAAAAAATAGCATCTCTAACAAGAGAAGAAGCTAAAAAGAAGCTATTATCTGAAATGGATAAACAATTAACTGCTGAAAAAGCAGCTTTGATTAGAGAAAAAGAGCAACAAGCAAAAGAAACAGCAATCAAGCAAGCTAAAGAAATTTTGTGTTATTCAATTCAAAAATGTGCAGCAGACCATTCTCAAGAAACAACAGTGTCAATAGTTTCATTACCTAATGATGATATGAAAGGAAGAATCATTGGTAGAGAAGGAAGAAATATAAAAGCTCTAGAAACATTAACAGGAATCGATTTAATAATTGATGATACACCTGAAGCTGTAGTATTATCTGGATTTGATCCATTAAGAAGAGAAGTTGCTAAAATTGCTTTGGAAAAATTAATTGATGATGGAAGAATTCATCCAGCAAAAATTGAAGAAATGGTAGAAAAGGCCAAAGAAGAAGTAGAAAATACTATAAAAGAAGAAGGAGAAAGAGCAGTTTTAGAAACTGGAGTAATTGGACTTCATCCAGACATTGTTAAATTATTAGGAAAACTAAAATATAGGACAAGTTATGGACAAAATGTTTTAAATCACTCAATTGAAGTTTCTAACTTAGCAAGAATTATGGCTGATGAATTAGGTTTAGATCCTAAACTTGCAAGACGTGCTGGATTATTACATGATATTGGTAAAGCTTTAGACCATGATATGGAAGGAACTCATGTTGAAATTGGTGTAGAAGTTTTAAAGAAATATAAAGAAAATCCACTTGTAATAAATGCTGTTGAGGCACATCATGGAGATGTAGAACCTCAAACATTAGAAGCAGTTTTAGTACAAGCAGCAGATGCAATATCAGCTTCAAGACCAGGTGCAAGAAGAGAAACTTTGGAGGCTTATATTAAAAGATTACAAAATCTTGAAGAAATTGCAGATTCTTTTGATGGAGTTGAAAAATCTTTTGCAGTTCAAGCTGGTCGTGAAATAAGAATTCTTGTAAAGCCAGATAAGATATCTGATGACCAAATGACAATACTTGCAAGAGATATTGCAAAGAGAATTGAGGATGAAATGGATTATCCAGGTCAAATAAAAGTTAATGTGATTCGTGAAACTAGAGTTGCAGATTATGCAAAATAGAAAGTTGTAGTGTAAAAGCTACAGCTTTTTTGTTTTTCTTCAAAATATTGAAATTATGTTAAGTGCATTGAAAAAGTATTAAAAAAGTGGTAAAATATATATAGTTCATAGATATGACAAGTATAATAATTGATAGGGAGGCAACTTATGTATTTTGACAGACAAAAAGTAATTGTGGATACAAATAATGTTGGAAAAACTTATATTATTGATATTGAATCTGGCTTTAAAGCCGAATTCAATATGGTTCATGATGTAATACATTGTTGGCCAGATGCTATAGAAGAGTCTGATATAGAGAAAGCAAAAGAGGATAGAATAGATATTTCAAGGATATCTTATAATTATAAAAATTTTACTTGCAAAGAAGTAAAGGATATATGTGAAAAAATTGAATCTTTTTTGAAATATATACAATATCCTTCTAAAAAAGTGAAAAAAGTACTTTTTCATTTTGTTTGATAATTTAAATTAACCCTATCTATGAACGAAACAAGTCAGTTTTGAATTCAAGACTGGCTTTTTAAAATATATTAATCCTATTAGTTTACATAGCAAGAAATGTCTTTATGCAAGGAATTTGTTATTTATTTTTTGCTTGCATAAAAGAAAATGTTATAGTATTATAAAATAGAAAAATAAAATGATATGTTAAGAGAAGTTAAGATGCTTAAAAAATAATTACAATTTAGAAAGGAATGATAATAAAAATGAAAATTTTAGCAGTAGGTGATTTAATAGGAAATGCAGGAATTCAAAAATTAAAAAAAGAAATAACTAAAATAAGACAAACAGAAAATATAGATTTTGTAATTGTAAATGGAGAAAATTCAGCCGAAGGAATGGGTATAACTCAAAAAAATTTTGATGATATATTATCATGCAACGTAGATTGCATAACAATGGGAAATCATACTTGGGGCAAAAAAGATATCTTCAAATTTATAGACCATCCAAAATTAATTAGGCCAGCTAATTATCCAAAAGGAGTAGTCGGAAAAGGATATGGGATTTATAATTGTAAAAATAAGAAAATAGCAGTAATTAATTTAATAGGAAGAGTTGATATAAATGTCCTTTCAGAAAATCCATTTATCATAGCAAGAGATATTATAAATAAAATAGAGAAAGATGTTGATATGATATTTGTGGACTTTCATGCAGAAGCAACTGCAGAGAAAATCGCTATGGGATATTTCTTAGATGGTAAAGCAACAGCAGTTTTTGGTACACATACACATGTACAAACAGCAGATGAAAAAATATTGCCAAACAAAACAGGATACATTACTGATATTGGAATGACAGGTCCTAAAAATTCAGTGATTGGAATGGAGATTCAAGTTTCTATAAAAAGATTTGAAACTACATTACCAGAAAGATATAAAATTGCAACAGGGGATACAATGCTAAATGGAGTCATATTTGATGTTGATGATAATACAAACAAAGTAAAAGATATAAAAAGAATAAATATTTAAAATACATTTTGAAATTTTTGGCACAAAATAAAATATTAAAACTTAATATAAAATCTAATATGAATAATTGTCGAATAGTTATAAATTATGCGATGAGTTTTGTAAAAAATTTCCAAAAAAGACTTTACAAATATTTCCAGATAATATAAAATAAAACCATAAAAGTTGCAACAAAAAATAAATTAATAGGAGGAAAAGAGAATGGAAATTTTGAAAATCTCATCAAAATCAAATCCTAATTCAGTAGCAGGAGCAATTGCTGGATTAGTGAAAGAATCAAACAAAGCAGAAATGCAAGCAATTGGAGCAGGAGCGCTAAATCAGGCGGTAAAAGCTGTTGCCATAGCAAGAGGATTTGTTGCACCATCAGGAGTTGATTTAGTATGTATACCAGCATTTGCTGAAGTAGAGGTTGAAGGGGAAGATAGAACTGGTATAAAATTGATAGTGGAGTCAAGAACTTAATTTACAATAAGTGATAAACATATATGAAAAATGTCGAAAAATGCGATGAGTTTTTATAGAAAAAAGATAAAAACCATTGCTTTTTTTGACATTTTCTGGTAATATGTAAACAGTAATGATTGCATTTCAAAAAATATATTTAAAATCTTGAAATTTTATCAAATTTAATGTATGATAGGCTAAGAATAAAGAATTATAAAAATAGAATATACAACTTATGAAAGGAATTTGATAAATATGAAATCAAATTGGATAAAATACGTTTTTATCATTTTTATCATAGGAATATTAATCTTCGCAGTTTTAAAAATCAGACAAGACCAAGAAGAAATTAATTTAGAAGAGCAAAGCACATCAAATGAAGAAGAACAAGTAAAAGAAATCAAGGTGGGAATTGCTGGGTTAGATATGATAAATCCGATTTTAAGTAATAATAAAAATGTGCAAGATATTACAAAATTGATTTATGAACCATTAGTAAATTTAACTTCAGATTATAAAGCAGAGCCATGTCTAGCAACAGAGTGGGCTAAACAGAGTGACAATTCATATTTAATTAAGTTAAGAGAAAATGTCAGATGGTCAGATGGACAAAGATTTACTGCAGAAGATGTTAGGTTTACAATTGATAGGCTAAAAGAAGTTTCTTCAATTTATTCATATAATGTTCAATATGTAACTGCTATAGAAATAATGGATGATTATACAGTAAAAATAAGTTTAGATAGAGAAGTTCCATTTTTTGAATATTATTTGACATTTCCAATATTGTCAAAAGATTATTATGAGGGTGAAGATTTTGTAACAACTACTAAAAATAGTCAGCCGATAGGAACAGGTAAATATAAAATAAGTACTGTTGATTCATCAAATATAGTTTTAGTGAAAAATGATTCTTGGTGGGATATAAAAAACACACCTCTAACTTTGGAAACAATTACAGTAAATCTATATTCGTCAATAGGGGAATTATATAATAGCTTTAAAGTAGGAAACTTAGATTTAGTAGCAACAGATAATACAAGTTTATCAGAATATATTGGAACAATAGGATATACACCTAATGAAATGAAGGGAAGAGACCATACATTTTTAGCATTTAATACCCAAAATGAATTACTTTCTAACATTGAAGTAAGACGAGCAATATCTTATTCTATAGATAAAGACAATATAGTATCATCTATATTTAATAATCAAGCATATACTAGTAGTTTTCCATTAGATTATGGTAGTTGGTTATATCAAGAAGGAACAGCTAGTAGTGGATATAATGTTGAACAGGCTAGGCAAGTGCTAGAAGATGCTGGTTGGACATATCGTTCAAGCTCTTGGCAGAAAACAATAAATAGAAGGACACAGCGAATAGAACTGAATTTGTTAGTTAAAGCAAGTGATGCTACAAAAGTTTCTGTTGCTCAGAATATAAAAACTCAATTGGAAGCACAAGGAATTAGAATAAATATTGTACAGGCCTCTGATGAGGAATATACAAATAGAATAAATAATAAAAATTACAATATTGCATTATGTACTTTAACATTATCTACATCACCAGATTTAACTACGTTTTTTGGAGATGGCAATTTAGCAAATTATACAAATGAAGAAATTACAAATATTATGAATGAAGTTAAAAATACAACAGATGAAAATGTTTTAAAAGAAAGATATTCACGTTTGATAGAGATTTATAAGTCAGATGCTCCATATTTAAGTTTGTATAATAATAAGTATGTTGTTGCTTTTAACTCTGGATTGGTTGGAGAGAAAAAGCCTAATTGGTTTTGCTCATTCTATGGAGTTGAAACATGGTATAAATAAGATATTTACTAGAATGTTATATTAAATATTTTTTGTACCTTGTTGTCGCAACCTATGATTTTAAAAGAAAAATTTCATTTTTCTTTTCATAGTAAGAAGGTTGCTTCAATCGCACTCGCTTTTGCTCGTTTGGTCGCTACGCGGTACTACAAAATGATTTAATATAACATTCTAGTAAGTGGAAGAGAAGGCTGGAATCGATAAAAGTAGTTATTTAAAGCATAACGAAAAAAATTTTAAACAAAACTATTGACAAAACAAAAATTTGGTATATAATGTATCTATCAAACAAAAGTTCAAATTATTTAAGGAGGAAAATTCATGGGAGAAAATAATGAAAAAAAGAAGGCACTAGAAGTAGCAATGAGCCAAATAGAAAAACAATTTGGAAAAGGTTCAGTAATGAAATTAGGAGAATTTAAAGCAATGGAGGTTGAAGCAATACCAACAGGAGCTTTAAGTTTGGATATAGCTTTAGGTATAGGAGGAGTTCCAAGAGGAAGAATTATAGAAATATATGGTCCAGAATCATCTGGTAAAACAACATTAGCTTTACATGTTGTTGCAGAAGCACAAAAAACAGGTGGAGAAGCAGCATTTATAGATGCAGAGCATGCATTAGACCCAATATATGCAAAAAAATTAGGTGTTGATATAGATAATTTAATAGTTTCACAACCAGATACAGGAGAACAAGCATTAGAAATTACAGAAAGCTTAATAAGAAGTGGAGCATTAGATGTAATTGTAGTTGACTCTGTTGCAGCTTTAGTTCCAAAAGCTGAAATAGATGGAGATATGGGAGATTCACATATGGGACTTCAAGCAAGATTAATGTCACAAGCATTAAGAAAACTTGCTGGAGCATTAAATAAAACAAAAACAGTTCTTATCTTCATCAACCAATTAAGAGAAAAAATAGGAGTTATGTTTGGAAATCCTGAAACAACAACAGGTGGTAGAGCTTTAAAATTCTATGCATCAGTAAGAATGGATATTAGAAAAATAGAAAATATAAAACAAGATGGAGAAGTAAAAGGAAGTAGAGTACGTGTTAAAGTTATAAAAAATAAAGTTGCACCACCTTTTAGAGAAGCTGAATTTGATATTGTATATGGGGAAGGAATATCAAAAGAAGGAAATATCTTAGATATGGCAGTAAACTTGGATATTATAGAAAAAGCGGGTTCTTGGTTTAGCTATAATGGAGAAAGAATTGGGCAAGGTAGAGAAAACGTTAAGAAATATCTAAAAGAAAATCCAGATATCCTAAAAGAAGTGGAAGGAAAAGTTAGAGATAATTTTGCAAAAGCTTTTGAACAAAGTTTAGGAGAAGAATTACCTAATGTAGATGAAGATGAGGAAGAATAAAAATAAAAATGAAAAGAACAGGACAAATTTAATTAGAATCCTGTTCTTTTGAGGTATTATCCGACTTCTACATCCTGCGAATTGCGTAAATCTTCAGTAACGAGAGAACCTTTTACTGAAAGACTGTTGTAGTTACAGTCATAATAGTCATCTGCATATAAATCCCTGCCACATGTAGTCACACCGACATCTGCACTAACACAGAATATGTCAAAAATGGAATCTATATTATTACAATCTATTTGTCCATTTACATAGATTGAAAATGAATTTAATATATCATTGCATATTAAATCACCATTATCTATGAAAATGTTGCAAACATCTGCAATATCTGAGCCGGCAATATTGAATGAACCATTTGTTACATGAATATCTCCATCGCTGACTGAGAAATATTCACATACTGCACCATCATCAGGATCAGGTGCATATCCATCAATATCTTCAGTCCATAAATCAGCAACAGTAAAATCACCATTGATAATTTCAAAAGTTGGAGCAATGATTTCATCATCGTAGTCTTTTGATTGGGCTAAAATTAGGGTTCCAGTTACTGTAAAACTACCATCTTCAATTTTGGTTTCTCCTAAAAGCCGTAAGTCTCCATCAAAGAAAAAGTCTTCGCCTTTGACGTGCAAATTTGTCATTGTTACCATAGAAAAATACCTCCTTTTTCTAAAGACAAGTTTTTGTTACAAGAATAGTATACATTGTTATACATAAAATTGCAACAAAATAATTAAAAAATAGTTCAAACCTTGATATTTAATCTTGATTATAGTAAAATAGGTTATAGAAAAATCAACATATAAATAAAGGAAAGGAATATTAATGTATACAATCGAAGAATTTGATAAAGAAAAAACAAAAGTACTAAAATACATAATATACAAAAAAAGAAGCGAGCAAGAAATAAGAAACAAATTTGCTAAAACAATAGACGAAAACATGCTAGAAGATATAATTGAATATCTAAAAGAAGCAAACTATATAAATGATAAAGAATTTATCGAAAAAACAATTAATAATTTCAAAGTATTAAAAAATCTATCTATAAAAGAAATGAAATATAAGTTAATGGCAAAAGGATTAAATAAAGACGATATAGAAGACTATTTCTGTGAAAATAAAGAAGAATTAGAAGAATATGAGACGAAATCAGCATCAAATATAATATATAAAAAATCAGATTCAATGGAGCAAGATGAAATAAAGCAATATTTATTGAAAAAGGGATATAAAATGGATAGCATAAACAGAGCTTTTGAAGAAATTTAGATTTCGAGAGTAAGTGCCGTCCCTAAAGTGACCAAAAATGGTCACTCCGAACCTGTCCCCAAACTGACCATAACACAAAAAGGAGTAATTAAAATGTCACTATTAACATTAGAAACAAAAAAATATGCAATAAAAATAGATAATTTTGAAGGACCAATAGATTTATTGTGTCACTTAATAGACAAAAATAAAATGGATATTTATGATATAAATTTAAGTGAAATAACAGACCAATACATAGAATATTTAAAAGAACAAGAAAGACTAAATTTAGAGATTGCCAGTGAATTTTTAGTTATGGCATCTACTTTGCTATATTTAAAGTCTAAAAAACTTTTACCTAAGCAAGAAGAAGAGGAAGAAGAATTAACAGAGGAAGAATTAATTAGACGTATTATAGAATATAAAAAGTTTAAAGAGATAAGCAAAGTTTTAAAAGAGAATTATAATAAATATTCTAATAGATATTATAAGCAACAAGAAGAAATAGAACTACCAAAGCAAAAATTAGAAAAGAATTATGAAAATACTTTAATACCACAAATTTATGAGGATTTAGTAGAAAGAAACAAAGTTAAATTAAATCAAAATGCAAAAAATATTGAAAAGATTGCAATACAAGATAATTATACAGTAGCAAGTAAAGTAAAAGAAATGTTTAAAGTATTGATAAAACAAAAGAAATTTATATTTAATAAGCTATTTTCTATTAAAACACACAACAAACAAGAAGTAGTAACAGCATTTTCAGGATTATTGGAATTATCAAGAAGAAGTAAAGTAGAAACAAAACAAGAAGAATTATTTGGAGATATAGAAGTAGAAAAATCTAAAAAAGTAGGATAAAATTATAAAATATTGTTTAATTTTCAAAAAAATGGAAAAACTAATTATAAACCTAAAAAGAAGGTGATATGATTGGTTTTTCTTTTGGTTTTGATAGTTTTTCTAATATTAATTATTATATTTACTTTTTCAAAAATACAATTACAAATATTAAAATTTAATTATTCGTCAGCTAATAAACAACATATTAATCCAAAATATAAATTAGTGTTGGCATGGTATATTTTAGGAAGATTACCTATAATAAAAATAAATGTAGATAAAACAAAATTTAGTAAACTAAAAGTAAAAGAAAAATTTTTAAATATAGAAATGGATTTTATACAAGGGAAAAAACAAATAGATAAAAATGTTTTGGATATTATAAAGAAATTAAAATTTAGTATAAAAAAATTAGATTTAAAAATTGATATTGGAACAGAAAATGCAGCATTAACATCTTTAATAGTACCTATAATTAGTACAATAGTAGCATTATATCTAAGAGAAAAGATAAAAAGTAAAAAGGAACAATTTTTTACGATACAACCAATTTATCAAAATCAAAATTACTTAAATATAAAACTTTCAGGTATATTTGAGTTAAAAACAAACCATATTATAAATGTCATATATTTATTATCGAGAAAAAATAAAAAAGGAGTGAAGAAATATGAGCGAACATCCAATAGAAGGTCTTATGACTACAGCTATGAATAGTATCCAAGACATGATTGATGTAAATACAATTATAGGAGAGCCAATTGAAACTTCAAATAATATTGTAATTATTCCAATATCAAAGGTTTCATTTGGTTTTGCAGCAGGGGGAAGTGAATTTAAAGGAGAAACAGTAGATGAATACACTAAAAAGGATAAGGAAGAAGCTATACAATATAGACTTCCATTTGGCGGAGGAAGTGGTGCTGGAGTAAGCATTAATCCAATTGCATTTTTAGTAATTCAAGCTGATAGTGTTAAATTAATGCCAGTAAATCATTCTTCTTCAATTGATAAATTATTAGATTATATTCCTGACTTGATGGAAAAAGCTAATAACATGATGAATCGTTGTATGAAAAACCGAAATGAAGAAACACAAAAAATTCTTAAAGAAATGCAAAAAAAGCATGACAAAAATATGAAAAAACAACAAGATGATAAAAAGGAAATTGAGAATAAAATTGAAAAAGAGGTTGAAAAAGTAGAAAAAGTTAGGAGAGAAGTTAAACCTAGAGAAAATATTGACTATGAATTTGAATATGATGAAACTATTGAGGATGAATAGAAAAATTAAAAAAAGTCTAGCTATAATTATAAATAGCTGGACTTTTAAATTAGTAACTTTTTTAATTTCGTTTGTAGTTTAATTAATCCATTAAATAATTATTTTTCTGTCACCAAGATTATCCTCCAAATCATCTTAATAAATCAATCCACTTATAAACGACAGACTTAGTCATAGTAAATAAATTAATTTTATCAACAGAATTACTTGCAATTAAATCAACAGTTGTTAATACTTCACCATTCATAGAATATGTGGCAGTACCGAGTTTTTGACCTTCTTGAATTGGAGCAGAAATATTTTCATCGATAGAGATACTTTGTTTTATATTTTTATCTTCACCTTTTTTTATTAAGATGCCTGCATTATCACTAAATACAATATCAACAGTAGAATTTACTCCTTTATTTACAATTGCAGTATTTGCAATATCATCCTTTTTAGCAAATTCTTTGTATACAAAATTGTTGAATCCATAATCTAATAATTTTTCTGCTTCTGCAAAGCGAACTTTGGTAGAAGGAGCCTTCATAATAACGGCAATTAATGATAAACCATCACGAGTAGCACTTGCTGATAAATTATATAAAGCTAAACCAGTAGAACCAGTTTTTAAACCAGTTGCTCCTTTATATGTCCTAATTAGTTTGTTTGTATTAGTTAATTGAGATTTCCCGTCTCTTAAAGAATCCATCCAAATAGTAGTATAGTTAGTAATTTGAGGATGATTATTTAGTAGTTCTTTAGACATCAAAGCAATATCATAACTTGAAGTTACATGACCATCTTCATCTAAACCATGACAATTTTTGAAAGTAGTATCATTCATACCTAATTCATTTGCTTTGTCATTCATCATTTGCACAAAAGCATCTTCAGAACCAGCAATGTATTCTGCCATTGCGACAACTCCGATCGTTAGCTGAAGCAACACAAATAGCTTTTAGCATTTCATCAACTGTCAAAGTTTCTGTAGGATCTAGCCATATTTGTGAGCCACCCATAGAAGTAGCATTTTCACTACATGGAACAGAATCTGTTAATGATATTTTACCACTATCAAGTGCTTCCATAATTAGCAAAATGCTCATTACTTTTGTAACAGAAGCAGGACGTAGTTGTTCGTGCTCGTTATGTGCATATAGGACTTTTCCAGTTGTTTGTTCAATTAGAATTGCAGATTCAGATTCTAGATTCAAAGAATTAGTATTTGTAGAATTTTGAACAGCATTTGCGGATACTTCCGAAATATCTGTGTCAAATGAGTCTGACCAAATATATGTAGATTCACTTGCAAGACAATTTGAGAAAGCAAAAAATGTTAAACAAAATATTAGCAATAAACAAATAAAAAATTTAAAACTTCGCATAAAGACCTCCACCTGAGTGACATACTCGAATATGTGATAGTACAATATATGAAAGTTTTAAATTTTTATTCATGTATAGCGGTTTTATTTTAAATTTATAAAATTTAGGTTTGCAATTCAACCAAAGAAGTATAAACATAGTTACC
This sequence comes from uncultured Clostridia bacterium, assembly GCA_944388775.1. Lineage (GTDB taxonomy): Bacteria > Bacillota > Clostridia > TANB77 > CAG-508 > CAG-269. The sequence continues at coordinate 18,581 of CALXKC010000003.1, forward strand.
ATCTGTGCTAGCTAAAATCTTTACACTATTATTTAAATCATTTCTAAATTTAAAATCATAACTACCATATGCAACAGCAGCGTCTTTACCTTTTGCAACATAAGGCACATTATTACTATGTTCATGTCTTTCAGTAACAACGAGACTAGGAATAGCAAGAACTGCATTGTATAAAGTACTACTAACTTGGCAGTTTCCTCCACCTAAACCTTCTTTTTTCTTACCATTGTGGTCATAAATGTCAGCTTTTTCATAACCTTTACTTGTTGTTGCTTTTCCTACTGTTTGACAAAAAGAAAATGTTTCACCTGCATTTACAATTGTACCGTTTAAAGTATTACAAGTAATTTCGATATTATTTTGTCGAGAGGAATCTTTTGTATATATTTTGGTTGAAAAAGAACTAATTGTTTGTTCTTTTGTAATTCCGCTTCTAATTTCAGTAGTTGTATTATCTGTAGCGTTATTATCTTGAGCATTGTTTTGGCCAGTTGTATTTTCTGAATTGTCCGTATCGACAGAATTATTTTCATCACTAGAATCATTGTTGGAACTGTTATCTTTTGTAGCAGTTTTTTGAGCATCATAATCATTTGAATTAGAGTTATTTGAGTTGTAATAAAAATAAATACCAGCTCCAATTAGAGCTAAAACAATTAAAATGCATAAAATAATCCATTTTTTATTTTTCATTTCTTATATCACCAAAATTAGTATAACCATAAAAAACTAAAATATTATAATCATCAAAATCTTTCTTTTAAATTATTTAAAAACCTTATTTTCAATTGAATAATAACAACATAAACTAAAACAAAAACACCAATTTTAAAAATTGTTTCAACTAAAATAGAAGAAAAAGTAAAAGGTATATTGCATATAACCAAATATGCAAAAATGCAAGCGATTATAGGAAAGACAATAAATTTAAAAGGGTTAATATAATATTTAATTTTAGACTTCAATTGTAAAATGCTAACTGTAAAATTTAAAAGTTCACTAACAAAAATACTTAAAATATATCCAGTAATTCCTAAATGTGGAACTACAAAGTATATAATAGCAATTGTAATTACTAAATCTAAAATATTGCAAAACATTACATTAGTCTGTTCATTTATGCCTTTTAAAATATTATCAATTATATTATCAACATACATAAAAAACACTAAAGGGGCAAGTAATTTAATCATAGGTGCAGCTTCTAAATTTTGATATATAGCTAGACTTAATTCATTAGAAAAAAAGAAAAAGACTCCAGTTACACATATACAAAATAAAGAAGCAGCCTTAAAAATTTTATTACATACATCTTTCATCCTTTTATAATATTTACTTGCAAGTAACCTTGAAAATTCAGGAACAAGTAAACTGCTAAAAGACGCAAAAAATACATTTGCATATAACAAAACAGGCAATACCATTCCATTAATTAAACCATATTGAGAAACAGCCATAGAATATGTAAGTCCAGACATTTCTAATCTAATCGGAATTAAAAATTGTTTTAATGAAGAAAGACCTGAACGTATATATGATGTTATTGCAATAGGAAAAGATATTGAAAATATTTGTTTTTTCATTTGAAGAGAAGTAGACCTTTTATTTAGATATTTTCTTATATCAACTAAATAGAAAATCATATTTAATGAAAAAGAAAAGAATTCTGAAATTACATCTCCTAAAATTAATGAAATACAAATATATTCAATTCCTTTTGAAATGTTAAAATGCAATAAAATTAATGTTGCAACTATTTTCATAGTCATTTCTACTGTTTGTGATATTGCACCTTTATATGATTTGCCAACAGAAGAAAAATATCCATTTATAACAGAAGAAACAGCAATAAAAGGAAGTCCAAGAGCAATTACATAAATTGGGACACTTGAAACAGTTGCTTTTAGCCAAGATTCTGAAACCATTGGTGCAGCGAGAAAAATTATCAATCCAGAAATTAGGCTTAATATTACAGAAAACCATATACAAGTTTTTGTTGCATTTATTCCTGTTATATAATCTTTTTTTGCAAATCTTTCTGAGACTATATAAGTACAGGCAATTCCAATTCCAGAAGTAGCAATTGTAATTGCAAAATTGTATACAGACATAATTAGGCTAAAAGTTCCAATTGCTTCTGTTCCTACTTTATTAGATATGTATATATTAAAAACTAAGCCAATTCCACGCATAAATAATGTTGTGAGTGTTAAAATGAAACCATTTATTAAAAATATTTTTGCTTTTCTCAAAATTTTATCACCAAACTTTTAAAAAATTATTAAAATTCATAATTTGTCATTTAAGTTTATGAAGAAAGTTCAAAAAATATTGACATTTTAACTAAATAAAAGTATAATTAATATGTACTATATAAAGAGAGGAAGAGAATTATGCTTGCAAAATATTGGAAAAAAATTGGAATGTTAATTTTAATAATTGCTTGTGTATTTAATATTATGAATAAATTAGTACATAAATTATCATTAAACAAAGAAATGATTTATTCTGCAACATATATGCAGGAAGAAAATTCTAAAAAATAAAAAATATCTTAAAATAACACTTGAAAAAATAGATAAAATATGTTATTATAAAAAGCAGTCATGTTATTAAATACGAGAAAGAGGTGAACTAGAATGAAAGAAGGAATACATCCAAATTATAACCAAACAACAATCACATGTGCATGTGGTAATGTTTTAGAAGTTGGTTCAACAAAAAAAGATTTAAAAGTAGACGTATGCTCTAAATGCCATCCATTCTGGACAGGAAACTTAAGACAAGAGACAGTTGGTGGTAGAGCAGATAAATTCAAGAAAAAATATGGTTTAGCATAATTAAATGTCGTATTGGGGACGTTTCTCATACGACATTTTTATTTTAATATTTAGTTTTTAAATAATTTTTTTATATTTTTTTCTGTTATAAATTCATTTTTCTAGCATCATCAGGTATATAATCATAATTTTCTAGCTTTTTTACAGGTGTAGGATGATTACAATTTATATAATATAAATTAACAGTATTGCCTAAGTCATAATCTATATATGATTTCATATCTAATTTTGCCCATAGTTCAATTTGATTTAAAAAGAAAAAAAGTATTGAAATATTAAATATAATAAGATATAATATTAACATAAAAATCTACAATTTGTAGTTCATATAGATGTAACTTGTAAACAAATTTGTTTTAGTTTAAGAGGAGGAGAATATGACAGATAAAATAAAGAAATGGTTAATACGGAGAAGTGAAGGCGTAAAAAAAGTAAAGAAATGTGAAACAGTTCTTCTTATTATTTTAACAATTACATTTATTATAGGTGTAATTGCGAATAATGATTTTTGTTTAACTATAAGTTTCTTTGGCTTCTTATTATTAGCAGTATTATTAAGATTGATAGTGATCTTTTTGGAAACTATAAATAGGAACAAAGACAAAATACTTCAGAACAATATAATTTACGTATTATTAAGTGAGGCTGAGTTTGTACAGGACTATCTTCATTATTTAGTTAATTGGCCAATAGCACTTTTTTCTTTATTTTTATACTCTAATATTCCAGAAGAAAAACATTTCATGGCAATATTATTGTTACTTATATTAGTTATTTCTTTAGTGATATTAGAGATAAAATTATCAGAAAAAATTTCAAGTATTTTTAAGGAAAAATTGTCATAACCTTTACCCAACATATGAAATTCATATGTTGGGTTTACTAATATTAATAAAGCATTAAAATGGATTTGTAATAAATTGATTATTGTTAAAAATACTGTTAAAATTCCTTGCAAAATGTCCTAAAATGTAATAAAATAGAAAAGCAGAAAAACAGCAAAAAGACGATAGGAAGGTTTAGAAAAAATGAATGAAATAGAAGAACAAAAACAATACATGCAAAAAGTAAAAGAAATAAATGAAAATAATAAAAAACTAAAATACACAATCCTAACAATGGGATGCCAATTAAATGAAAATGACTCAGAGAAACTATGTGGAATGTTAGAAGAAATGGGTTATGAAAAAACAGAAAACGGGCAAGAAGCAGATATGGCATTATTTAACACATGTTGTGTTAGAGAAAATGCTGAGGACAAATTATTTGGCAAGTTAGGAGAACTAAAAAGACTAAAAGAAGAAAAAGGAATAATCATTGCTATTGGTGGATGCATGATGCAAGAAAAACATATAACAGATAAAATAAAACAAAGCTATCCATTTGTAGATATAATTTTCGGAACACACACTCTTCAAAGATTTCCAGAGGATTTGTACAAAGTATTAACCGAAAAGATAAAATTAGAAGATATATTAGATATTGACGGAAAAGTATATGAAGGTTTACCAATAAAAAGAGATAGTAATATAAAAGCATCTGTAACTATAATGAATGGATGCAATAATTTTTGTAGTTATTGTATAGTTCCATATGTTCGTGGAAGAGAAAGAAGCAGAGAGCCAAGAGCAATTATTGAAGAAGTAAAAGATTTAGCAAAACAAGGGTATAAGGAAATTACTCTTTTAGGACAAAATGTAAATTCATATTTGAGAGTAGAAAGAGAAAAACAAATACCATTTGAAGAATATGAAGGTGTACATTCATTTGCGACTTTATTAGAGGCAATTAACAAAATAGATGGAATTGAAAGAATTAGATTTGTTTCACCACATCCAAAGGATTTTACAGATGATGTGATAGATGCAATTAGCAAATGTGATAAAGTTTGTAAATTAGTACATTTACCATTACAATCTGGAAATACAAAAGTATTGAAAGAAATGAATAGGAAATACACTAAGGAGCAGTATTTAAAGTTAGTTGATAAAATGAAAGCAAAAATACCAAATTTAACTCTATCAACTGATATTATAGTTGGTTTTCCAGGTGAGACAGATGAAGAATTTGAAGATACACTTGATGTTGTAAGAAAAGTTAAATTTGAGCAAGTATATATGTTTATATATTCAAGAAGAGTTGGAACACCAGGAGATAGAATGGAAAATCAGATACCAGAAGAAATAAAGCATAAGAGATTTGATAAATTAAAAGAATTAGTTGAAAGCCAAATAGAAGAGAATAATCAAAAATATGTCGGAACAATTCAAAAAGTTTTAGTTGAAGGAGAAAGTAAAAACAATCAAGAGTTATTAACGGGAAGAACTGATAGTAATAAAGTTGTAATTTTTGAAGGTGATAAAAGTCTTATTGGGCAAATGATTAACTTAAAAATTGTTTCAGAACATATGTGGTATTTAAAAGGCGAAGTTGTTGAAAAATAAGTACAATTTCAGTTGTGTTAAATTTTATCAACAATGAGATTATATAAAAGTATAAATATTAATAGATTAATTAGAGAAAGGAACAAATGAAATTATGAGTACAAATGAAGTTAAAGAAGAAAATGTAAAAACAATTGTAAAATTAGGAATAGACGTAAAAGATATAGCTGATATATATTTAAAAGTAGCAACAAAAGGACATGACATATCAAAACAAAAATTTATTGAACAACTAACAGAAATATTTAAGTTTTTTCAATCAAGAAATAAAGGGTTAGAAGAAACACAAGAAGTAATATATAAAGATGACGTACTTAATATGATTATGAAAAACAGAAATATGATTAATCTTAATGTAAATAAAAAAATTAAAGCAATATGTGAAAAGCTAGATTCATATTATTTTATGACACAAGAGGAAACAAATAAGTTAATTAAAGCTAATCCAAAAATATTTAATATAAACATGCTTGATTTAGAAATATATTCAACAGTGCTATCAGATTATGCAGTTGAAGTTGATAAAAGTATTGTTAATTTATTTGAATATGTACTAAAAAAACAAAGTGAGTTATTAAGTCAAAATGTAAATGTTATATATTCAAGATTGAAATATTTAGAAGAATGTAAAGGTACAAAGAAATTAAGTTTGGAAGATGTTTCAAACTTAGGAAATGTAAAGTTTATGGTAGATAAAAAAGAAGTGCAAGATGAAATTTTGAAAAAATATGATAATCTACCAGAATATAATGGGGAGAGTTTAGTGGACTTTAAAGAAAAGCTTAGAAACATTGAAAAATAATTGTAATTTGGGCTAAAGGGCGTAATTTCTTAACTATTAAAAAAGTGGCGTCCCTTTTATGACCAAAAATGGTCAGTCCGAACCTGAACTGACCAAACCGACCAGAGAAAGGAATGAAGAAATTAATGGCAGAAAAAAATGAATTTTCACCTATGATGCAAAGATATCTTGAAACAAAAGAACAATATAAAGATTGCATATTATTCTACCGTTTAGGAGATTTTTATGAAATGTTCTTTGATGATGCAATACTTGCCGCAAGGGAGCTAGAAATAACTTTAACAGGAAAAGATTGTGGACAAGAAGAAAGAGCTCCAATGGCTGGAGTTCCACATCATGCAGCAGAAATGTATATTGCAAAATTAGTAGCTAAAGGATATAAAGTTGCAATTTGTGAACAGTTAGAAGATCCTAAAAAAACAAAAGGCATTGTAAAAAGAGGTGTTATTAGAGTTGTAACTCCAGGAACTATTGTAGAGAGTAATATGCTTGAAGAAAGAAAAAATAATTATATAATGTCTATTTTTAAATCTGGTATTTATTATGGAATTAGTGTATGTGATATTTCAACAGGTGAATTTTATTCTGCTGAAATCAAGGATAACTATAATTTCCCAATGTTATTAGATGAAATTGCAAGATATACTCCATCAGAATTAGTTATTAATTCAATGATGGGAGATTGTACTGATGAGATAAACAAGATAAAGGAAAGATTTGAGAATATATATATTACACATTTTAATGATGAATTTTTTAAATATGACATTGACATATTATCTTTAAGATTTAATATATTAGATAATAAAAACAAGAAAATAGAAGATTTGGAACAATATACATTAGCAGTTCCCTCTATAAATGCTTTAATAGAATATATAGAGCAAACTCAAAAAACAAGTTTAGACCATATAAACAAAATCAAAATATATAAATTATCAAGATATATGGCATTAGATATAAATGCAAGAAGAAATCTTGAAATTACTGAAAAGATGAGAGATAAATCTAAAAAAGGTACACTTTTATGGGTTTTAGATAAAACAGCAACATCAATGGGAGGAAGAATGCTTAGAAGATGGCTAAGTGATCCTTTAATTGATGTTACAGAAATAAATAGAAGGTTAAATGCAGTAAAAGAGCTAAAAGATGATGTTATTCTAAGAGGAGATATAATAGATAATTTAAAAAAGGTTTATGATATTGAAAGATTATCTGGAAAAATGGCTTATGGAAATGCTAATGCAAGAGATATGATTACATTGAAAAATTCTCTATATAAATTACCAGAAGTAAAACAGGTTTTAAGTAAATGCAAATCTGAAATGTTAAAAGATTTATATGAAAATTTAGATGAATTACAGGACATGTATCAATTAATTGACAAATCTATTGTTGAAGAGCCACCTATGAGTATTACAGATGGTGGGATTATAAAACTTGGATATGATGAAGAAATTGATAAGCTAAAAACTGCTCAGACTGAAGGAAAGAATTGGTTAATTCAATTAGAAGCGGACGAAAGAGAAAAAACAGGAATTAAAAATCTAAAAGTTGGATTTAATAAAGTATTTGGATATTTTATTGAAGTAACAAAATCAAACTTAAGCCAAGTGCCAGAAAGATATATTCGTAAACAAACATTAACAAATGCTGAAAGATATATTACAGAAGAATTAAAGAATTTGGAAAATCAAATTTTAGGTGCAGAAGAAAAAGTTACAAGTTTAGAGTATGAAGCATTTACAAAGATTAGAGAAGAAATAGCAAAAAATATTAGAAGGTTACAAAAGACAAGTGAAGTAGTTGCAACATTGGATGTTTTAGAATCTTTTGCACAAGTAGCTGAAGATATGAATTACTGTATGCCTGAAGTTAATTCATATGGTACAATAGACATAAAAGAAGGAAGACATCCAGTAATTGAAAAAATATTAGGAGCAGGTGGATTTGTTGAAAATGATACATATCTTGATGAAGGGGACAATAGATTAGCAGTAATAACTGGACCTAATATGGCTGGAAAATCAACATATATGAGACAAGTAGCATTAATTACATTAATGGCACAAGTAGGAAGTTTTGTACCAGCGACATCAGCAAAAATAGGAGTAGTAGATAAAATCTTTACAAGGGTTGGAGCATCAGATGATTTGAGTATGGGACAAAGTACATTTATGGTTGAAATGATGGAAGTTGCAACAATACTTAAAGAAGCAACTAAAAATAGTTTGGTAATTTTAGATGAAATAGGAAGAGGAACTTCTACATATGATGGACTTTCAATTGCTTGGGCTGTTGCAGAGTATATAGCAGACAAAGAAAAATGTGGGGCTAAAACATTATTTGCAACACACTATCATGAATTAACTGAACTAGAAGAAAAGCTAGATGGTGTTAAAAACTATTCTATTGCAGTAAAAGAAAAAGGAGAAGATATAATCTTTTTAAGGAAGATTGTAAGAGGAGGAACAGATGAAAGCTATGGAATACATGTTGCAAGATTAGCAGGTGTTCCAAAAGCTGTTACACAAAAGGCTAATGAAATATTACGTTCATTAGAAAGAAAAAATATTTTAACAGGAAAGAAACAGGAAAAACAAGATAAAAAGCAAGTTGAAGGACAGTTTGATTTATATAACTACAAATTAGCAGAGATTGCCCATGAGGTGGATAAAATTAATTTAAATGAATTAACACCAATTGATGCTTTGAATACACTTGTGAAAATTAAAGAAAAGTTAAAATAGGGACGTGTCAAATCGTTTCATTTTGAAACGATTTGGTCAGACCTAAAATATTAAATAAAGAAAGGAAGTTCTAAAAATGGGAAAAGATGGTTCAAAAAAATTTAGAGATAGGATTAGAAAAAGTGCAGAAGTTCACTTAGAAGGAAAAGATGGTACAAGAAAAAGAAGCGAGAGCGAAATTTTAGCTATGTATTATAGTGAACAGGATATTAAAAGAGGAGAAAAGAGAATAGAAAAAAGAATAGCAAAAAATAAAAGAGAATATGAAAGACAAGGTAAAAGATATCCTGAAGCAGATAATTCAGAAAGAAATTATTATTATGTAAGAAAGAAAGTTGACTCTACTGGTAAAATAAACAGTATTGGAATAACAGAGGATGACTATAATAATCCTAAATGCTTAGGATATAAAGCAAAAATGATGATTTCAGCAGTTGCTTCACCAAATGGACCTCATCAAATACAAGTAGAGCATCATGGAGAGTATACAGATGAAGAAAAGATAATATTAAAACAAATTGAGAAAATGAAAAAGAATTTAAAAGAAATGCAAGAAGCTTTTAAATATGAAGATTCTGAAAGATAAGATAAATAATGTGAGAAAAAATAGCTTTGAAGAAACAGTTTAGTAGTAATATTTTGCTACTAAACTGTTTTAAAAGTTGTAATATCATTCATACTATTCTTTTTTCTGTTATTTAAAATAATTTATTTATACAAAAGCGTTACTCTACGATTTTTCACTTCAATCAACTTTTCCTCTTTCAAATGCTTCAACTCTCTAAACATAGCAGACCTGTTAATAGCAAGATAATCAGCCAAATCCTTAAAAGAAAAAGACAAAAAAATATTATTATTCAAATGCCCCTTTTTATATTCCATCTCAAAATACTCAAGAAGTTTTTCCCTAATTTGTTTCTTTTCTAAAACCTTAATTCTTTCATTTTTTTCCTTCATCTTAATATTTATAATATCAAACAAATTCCTAAAAAAAATATTAAAATAATTATGATTCAAATTTTGTGGATTAATCAATTTATCATAATCAATAACCAAAACATCAGTATCCTGTTTTGCAATAATTTGATAATTTTCGCTATTAGTCAAAGAAATATTAGTACCAAAGACACTATCTTTATAAAGATTATCTATTACAATTTCATTTCCATTATATTCAATATTCAAAATTTGAGCATATCCCTCTAAAATAATTCCAACAATATTTTCATTTTTTATAGTAGGCAAAATCTCTTGATTTTTGTTGAATTTATAGACGTGAACGCCCAGTAAATCAAACAATTTATTTATTTGAGATTTTGTCAAACCCTCAAAAGGAGTAGCCATAACCATCACCTGAAAAATATTTTAACAAAAAAATAAAAAAGGTGCAAGTGCAACTTGTATAATTTAAAAATTATATATAATATTTAGACATGAAAAAAATAAAAGGAGGAACAAAAGAGATGAAAATTGTAAAAAGAGATGGACACATTGTAGACTACGACCCAGAAAAGATTAGAATAGCAATAGGAAAAGCAAATGATGAGGTTAAAGGAAAGAAAAAAGTAACTAAAGAACAAATTGAAGAGATTATTCAATATATAGAAGAATTAAATAAAAAGAGAATATTAGTTGAAGATATCCAAGACATAATTGAAGAAAAATTGATGGAATTTGATAAATATGAATTAGCTAAAAAATATATTACATATAGATACACAAGAGAGTTAGTTAGAAAAGCAAATACAACAGACAAATCAATAAAAGAATTAATAGAAGGAGAAAATGAATACTGGAATAGTGAAAACTCAAATAAAAATGCACAAGTAGTAACAACACAAAGAGATTACTTAGCAGGAATAACAAGTACAGACATTACAAGAAGATTTTTACTTCCAGAAGAAATAGTTGAAGCACATGATAAAGGAATTATTCACTTCCATGATGCAGACTATTTTGCACAAAATGCTTTACACAATTGTGAATTAATTAACTTAGATGACATGTTACAAAATGGAACGGCCATCAATGGAGTAATGATAGAAAAACCACATAGATTTATTACAGCTGCAACAATCGCAACTCAAATTATCTTAGCAGTTACTTCATCAAGTTATGGAGGAGCAACAGTTTCATTATCACATTTAGCACCATTTGTAAAACTAAGTTATGAAAAATACTATAAGAAATATCAAAAAAGAAATTTGAGCAAAGAAGATTGTGAAAAATTTGCAAGAGAAGATACTAGAAAAGAAGTTGAAGATGGAGTGCAGACATTTAATTATCAAGTAAATTCAATGACAAATACAAATGGACAAGCACCATTCTTATCTGTTTGTATGTATCTTGGAGAAACAGATGAATACAAAGAAGAATTAGCTATGATAATAGAAGAATTCTTAAAACAAAGAATACTTGGATTTAAAAATGAAAAAGGTGTATATATAACACCAGCATTTCCAAAACTTCTATATATCCTTGAAGAAGATAATATACATGAGGACAGTAAATATTGGTATCTAACAAAACTTGCTGCTGAATGTACAGCAAAGAGAATGGTTCCAGACTATATCTCAGAAAAAGTAATGAAAGAATTAAAGAAAAATGAATTAGGTGATGGTGATTGCTATCCATGTATGGGATGTAGATCATTCTTAACTCCAGACAGAACAATGAGCTTAGGAAATATTGCAAAAGCTAAAAACTATGTTGAAGGAAAAGGAAAATATTATGGAAGATTCAACCAAGGAGTTGTTACAATAAACTTACCAGATGTTGCACTTTCAGCAGATGGTGATATGGATGAGTTCTGGAAAATATTTGATGAAAGATTAGAGTTATGCCATCAAGCTCTACAAATAAGACATAAAAGATTAAGTACAGTAACAAGTGATGTAGCACCTATATTATGGCAAAATGGAGCTTTAGCAAGATTAGAAAAAGGTGAGTCAATTCACGAATTACTACATCATGGATATTCAACAATTTCTTTAGGATATGCAGGATTATATGAATGTGTAAAAGTTATGACAGGACATTCACATACAGATAATGGAGAAGGAAAAGAATTTGGACTAAAAGTTATGCAACACTTAAATGACATGGCTAATAAATGGAAAAAGGAAGAAGATATAGATTATTCAGTTTATGGTACACCAATAGAATCTACAACATATAAATTTGCTAAATGTTTAAAAGAAAGATTTGGAACAGTTAAAGGAATAACAGATAGAGGATATATTACAAATTCATATCATGTGCCAGTATTTGAAGAAATAGATGCATTCTCTAAACTAAAATTAGAAAGTGAATTTCAAAAATTAAGTCCAGGTGGAGCAATTTCATATGTAGAAACACCAAATTTACAAAACAACATAGATGTAGTTGTAGAAATTATTAAATTTATCTATGATAATATTATGTATGCAGAACTTAATACTAAATCAGATTACTGTCAAAAATGTGGTTATACAGGAGAGATTTTAATTGATGATGATTTAGAATGGTATTGTCCAAATTGTGGTAATAGAGATCATAATACCTTAAATGTTGCAAGACGTACTTGTGGTTATATTGGAACTAATTTCTGGAATAAGGGTAGAACTCAAGAAATAAAAGAGAGAGTTTTACATATAGATAATAAGGAGGCATAATTATGAGATACAATCTAATTAGAAAAATGGATATTTCAAATGGACCAGGAGTAAGAGTATCTATATTTATGCAAGGATGTCAATTCCATTGTAAAAATTGTTTTAATCCTGAAACTTGGGACTTTGAAGGTGGTAAAGAATTTACTGATGATACGGTTAATAAAGTATTAGATTTATGTGATAGAGATGAAATAAAAGGGTTATCTATATTAGGTGGTGAGCCTATGAATCCGTTAAACATAGAAGGTACTACAAAACTTGCAAAAGCTTTTAAAGAAAAATATCCAAATAAAAATCTATGGGTATGGTCAGGATATAATTTTGAAAAAGATTTAAAAGATAAAGAAGTTTTAAACTATGTTGATGTATTAGTAGATGGAACATATCATGATGAATTACATTCTCCTATTTTAAAATGGAAGGGTTCATCAAATCAAAGAGTTATAGATATTCCAAAGTCATTAAAAGAGCATGAAACAGTTATATTAGAATAAATCTTAATTTATAAAAGATAACATTTTGACGAGCAAGTAGTTAGTTGATAATTACTTGCTTTTGTGTTAGAGTATATAAAAAAGGAAGAATGTAAAATGAAAGAAAATATAAAAAAGTTTATGAAAACGAATTTAAAATGGATAATATTATTTATATGTTTAATAGGATTCCTTGCTTTAGCAGAAGATGTATTTAATAAAGAAATAATGAATGGAGATATAATAGGATATAATTTAGTATCATATTTAATATCTGATTCTATAACACCAATAGTAAAATTTATTACTAATTTGGGAGGAACTATATGTTTAGTTTCAGTAGCGGCAATATTATTTATTATAATAAAAAATAAAAAAATAGGTATTGCAATTTGGATTAACTTAATAGTTGTAGCAGTATTAAATGTTATACTAAAAGGCATTTTACAAAGACCTAGACCAACCGAATATAGAATTATAAATGAAAGTGGATATAGTTTTCCATCAGGACATTCAATGGTAAGCATGGCTTTTTATGGATTCATAATATATTTAGCTTTTAAATATATAAAAAATAAGTATTTAAAATGGGGAATAATAATATTACTAGGAATTCTAATCGGTTTAATTGGAATGAGTAGAATTTATCTAGGAGTTCACTATACAAGTGATGTTCTAGCAGGTTTTCTAGTCTCAATTTCATATTTGATTATTTACATTGCAATAATAAATAAGGTTTTATTAAATAATAATAAAGATTTGTAAAAAACTGAATTTAAGGAGGAAGAATATGGTAGAAATCAGACAAGAAAATAAAAATGATTATGAAGAAATATATAATGTTGTAAAAACAGCATTTGAAACTGCAGAACATAGTGACGGAAATGAACAAGACTTAGTAGTGGCTTTAAGAAATAGTGATAGTTTTATTCCGGAATTATCACTAGTTGCAATAAAAGACAATAAAATTGTAGGACATATTTTATTTACAAAAATAAAAATAGGAAACCATGAAGAATTAGCCTTAGCACCACTTGCGGTATTACCAGAATACCAAAAACAAGGAATAGGAAGCAAACTAATACAACAAGGTCATAAAATAGCTAAAGAATTAGGATACCATTATTCTATTGTTTTAGGAAGTGAAACATATTATCCAAAGTTTGGATATGTTCCAGCAATACAATATGGAATAAAAGCACCTTTTGAAGTATCTAATGAAAACTTTATGGCTATAAAACTAAATGACACAGATGCAGAAATAAAAGGCACTGTTCAATATGCAAAAGAATTTGGAATATAAATAGGAGGAATAAAATGCAAAAAATTCTAATAGTCGAAGATGATAAAAAATTAAGACAAGAACTTGAAACATTTTTGAATAAAAATGGATTTCAAGCAAAAGGATTAGAAAAATTTGATGATACTATACAAGATATATTAAATGAAAACGCAGATTTAGTATTGTTAGATATAAATCTGCCATATGCAGATGGAGAATTTGTATGTAAGGAAGTAAGAAAATTATCAAATGTACCTATTATCATGGTAACAAGTAGAGATAATGAAATTGATGAATTAATGAGCCTAAATTACGGAGCAGACCAATATGTAACAAAACCATATAACATTCAAATATTACTTGCTAAAATAACAGGATTATTAAAAAGAAATGAAAACTCAGGAAGAAATCCAGAAAAAATTGATTGTAATGGATTTATATTAAATGTAGCAGAAAGAGTAATAGAAAAAGATAACAAAAAGATTGACTTGACAAAAAATGAGTATAGCATTTTGTATTATTTAAGTACTCATAAAGAAAAAGTTGTATCAAGAGATGAAATCATGGACTACTTATGGGAAAGTGAAGAATTTATTGATGATAATACACTAAATGTAAATATAAAAAGGTTAAGAACAAAGTTAGAAGAATTAGGAGTAAAAGATAAAATAGAAACAAAAAGAGGACAGGGGTATTTATTAAAATGAAATTTAGAGATTTTATAAAAGACAAGATATTGCTAATTGTAACCGTAATATTAGCTCTAATCAGTATAGAAATATTATTACTTGCTTATAATATTGGAATAATCGCACAAATATATATTGCTATAATAATCATTTTAGTAGTAAGTATTTCAATTTTTGTAGAATATAAAAACAAGCAACATTTTTATAATCAACTAAAAACAAACATGGACGAATTAAATGAAAAATATTTAATCTCAGAAATTATCAAGACACCAAACTTTATAGAAGGAAAAATTTTGAAAGAAACAATACAAGACACTGGAAAGTCTATGCTAGAAAACGTGAACTACTATAAAAATATTCAAGAAGAATACAAAGAATATATTGAATTATGGATTCATGAAGTAAAAATACCAATAGCTGCAAGTAAAATGATTATTGAAAACAATAAAAATGCTATAACAAAAAGCATTGATGAAGAATTAGATAAAGTGGAAAATTACATAGAGCAAGCACTATTTTATGCAAGAAGTAATGCAGTAGAAAAAGATTATATAATAAATAAAACTAATTTAAAAGAAATAGTATCAGGTAGCATTCTAAAAAATAAAACTACATTACTTAATGAAAAAGTAGCATTGGAGTTAAAAGATATTGAGCAAGAAGTATATACAGATAGTAAATGGGCAACATTTATAATCAACCAAATCATACAAAATGCTATTAAGTATTCTAAAAAAGAAAACAAAAAAATAGAGATATATTCTAAAACAAAGAATGATAAAGTAATTCTATACATAAAAGATAACGGAATTGGTATAAAAAAAGGCGAAATAACAAGAGTATTTGAAAGAGGATTTACAGGAGAAAATGGAAGAATTGTTGGACAAAAATCAACTGGCATCGGTTTATATTTATGCAAAAAGTTATGTGATAAATTAGGTCTTGGTATAGAACTAAATTCAGAAAAGGATATAGGAACAGAGGTAAGAATTATTTTCCCTAAAAATAGTTATACAACATTTTAATATGTATAAGTTCCAAAAAATACATAACACAATTGATTTTTTTGAACTTATCAATAATATTATGACAATATAAAGATTAAAGCAGGTGATAATAAATGATTTATACAACACATTACAAATCTCCAATAGGAGACTTATTACTAGCAAGTAAGGATAACAAACTAATAGGATTATGGATTGAAGGACAAAAATACTATATGTCTAATTTTTTAGAAGAAATGAAAGAAAATGATAATGATAAAACATTACTTAAAGCAAAGAAATGGTTAGACAGATATTTTGGCAACGAAAAACCAAACATAAACGAATTAGAACTAAATCCTATTGGAAGTAAATTTAGACAAGCAGTTTGGAAAATATTATGTGATATACCATATGGTAAAGTGACTACATACAAAAAAATTGCTGAAGAAATTGCAAAACAAAAAGGAATTAATAAAATGTCAGCACAAGCAGTCGGAGGAGCTGTTGGACACAATCCAATTTCAATAATAATTCCATGTCATAGAGTTGTAGGAACAAATGGAGATTTAACTGGATATGCAGGTGGGTTAGATAAAAAAATATATTTATTAGAACATGAAAAAAACAGTGATATGTAAAATATCAAAAAAGTATTGACTTAGAGTAAACTCTAAAGGACAAGAATTAAAAGGAAAAGTTGCAGTAAAATTATCAACAGGAGAAGCGGGAGGACATTATTTCTTAAATCCAAATTTAATAAAAGACCTAATTCATAAAGTAAATGGAACAATTGTAGAATGTAATACTGCATATAGTGGAAAAACGAGCATACAAATAGATAGTTTAATGACAGTATTGGGAAATAATATATTTAAGAATAAAAAGGTATTTAGTCAAAATCAAAGGAAATGTTTAAAAAGCACTGGCTCAATTCCTACATAATTCCAATATGGAATAATAGTAATTTAGATGAAGTATTACTAGATTTGAAACTAATAAACAAATTACCAAACAATAAAGAGAAAGGCAGAGTATATAGAGGATTATTCCCAACAAACAAAGGAGAATCTGACAAGCAACATATAAGTTATATGATATTATTTAAACAATTCCAGAAGGAACGTGTAACATAAAAGCCTTATCAAAATTTGAAAGGAGAATAAATCATGCGGATTGATATGCCAAAAAAAGCAAAAAAGAAATCAAAAGGAGTAGTATATTCTCATGAAGAAATCAAAAAAGAAGCAGCAGAATTGGAAAGTAATTTGAGAATAAGAATAGCAGAAATAGAAAGAATTGAAAGAAATCGCAAACCAGATTTCAGACGAAGATGAGCTAATTTGATGGCTATCAATTAAAAACACATAAAATTGAATGTATTCATTTTTATGTGTTCTTATATTAATTTATTTATTGTGATATAGTTGATTATACACCTGTTAAAATAAGTTTATAATCAGACAAATAACAAGTTATCAAAGAAATCTAATAAAAATTTAGGTTTCTTTTTAATTACTACAAAATAAAAGTTTATAATAAATGATATAATTTATAAAGAAATTAAACTAATTGTCGGAAAAAAATTGACGAAAAATTGACTTTATCCTACAATTTATAAAAAATACTACACAAACTAAAAAAAGTATGATAAAATATTTTAGAATTAACAAATTACTAAATTTGCTAAAAACAATATAAATAAAAACAAAAACAAAGGGAGGAATAAAAAATGTCAGGACACAGTAAATGGCATAACATACAAGCCAAAAAAGGAAAAGCAGACGCAGCAAGAGGAAAAATATTCACAAAACTAGGAAGAGAATTATTAATAGCAGTAAAAGAAGGTGGACCAGACCCAGCAGGAAACTCAAAATTAAAAAATGTAATAGCAAAATGTAAAGCAGCAAACATGCCAAACGACACAATAAATAATGCAATAAGAAAAGCATCAACAAGCAATGAAAACTATGAAGAAATAACATACGAAGGATATGGACCAAATGGAGTAGCAGTAATTGTAGAAGCTGCAACAGATAATAAAAATAGAACAGCAGCAGACGTAAGACATGCATTTGACAAATCAGGAGGGAACTTAGGAACAACAGGATGCGTATCATATATGTTCAATAAAAAAGGAGTATTAGTAATAGAAAAAGCCTCAACTGATATGGACGAAGACGAATTAATGATGCTTGCATTAGATGCAGGAGCAGAAGATTTTGTTGCATCAGAAGAAATATATGAAATTACAACAGACCCAGCAGATTTTTCAGCAGTACGTGAAAAACTTGAAGAAGCAGGTCTTGAATTCTTAGAAGCAGAAGTACAAATGGTACCAACAACAACAGTTAGTCTTGATGAAAAAGGTGTAGAAAAAATGGAAAGATTAATAGAAAGACTAGAAGACTTAGATGATGTTTCTAATATATATCACAACTGGGAAGAATAAAATTAATGTTGGAGGTAACTATGAAGCAAAAGAAAAATAAAGAGAACAAACAAAAAACAAGCAAAGGTTTAAAAGCCACAATAATAATTTTAATTATTATACTAGCATTAATAATTACATTTGGTTGCCTATATTTCTTTACAGATTTATTTAAAAGCAACAAAGAACTATTTTTCAAATACACTGCACAAATAGTGCAGCAAGAAGATGGATTCATAGGTGACGGACTAAAACAATATTTAGATAAAAAGCAAAATACTCCATATGAAGATAATGGGAATATAGATTTTGATATATCACTTCCAGATTTAGGGCAAAATGATGATGTACTTGATAACTTCAATATAAGTTTTTCTGGAAAAATGAATAAACCAAATGCAAAAAATGAACAAAACATTACATTAAACTATTCAAATGATACTAATTTTCCATTTTATTATAGAAAATCAAATGATATGCAAGGAATACAATCAGAATATATAGGAACAAAATATATTGCAATTAGAGATGGGCAAGAACTTCAAGGAGCAGATAATATAGATTTAAGTTTTGTTGATACTGTTGCAAGTTTGCAAAATTTGCAAATACCTTATGACCAAATCCAAGCTTTAAAAACAACATATTTTGATAATATAATAAATCAAATAGAAAATGGTAAGTTTTCTAAAATAAGTGAAGAAAATAAAGTCGGATATAGATTATCATTAACAGGTGATGAATTAAAAAATGTATTGACACAAATTTTAGAAACATTAAAAGATGATGAAAACACAATAGACCAGTTAAATGCATTATTAGGTTTACAACAAAGTTCTTCTAAAATAAGAACAACAGATATTGATAATTTAATTGAAGATTTAAATAATGCAGAAGTTGGGGAAATAGAAATTACTGTATACAAAAATAATGGAAAAGTAAGTGGACTAGAAATAAAACAAGAGTATTTAGAACTTTCTTTAGAAAGAACAGAAAGTGAAGGACAAGAAACATATAATGCAACAATTAACTTATTAAATAATACAGATAAAAATTTAAATGTAGGATTAGTAGCTAGATTTAATGGCTTAAATTCAAATAATATAAATGAAAGTTATGAAATATCAGTACAAGGAAAAAATCAAAATGAAGATTTAAATTATAAATACACAATAAATAATTCTGTACAATTTGC
Organism: uncultured Clostridia bacterium; assembly: GCA_944388775.1. Lineage (GTDB taxonomy): Bacteria > Bacillota > Clostridia > TANB77 > CAG-508 > CAG-269. The sequence goes on from CALXKC010000003.1 coordinate 38,126, forward strand.
AGAAGCAGTAGACATCGAAGATTTTTCAGCACAAAATGCAGTAATACTTAATGACCAAGATGAAGAATATGTTTCAGGTTTATTAAATGCAATTCAAGACAGATTAATTGCTGTAAACCAAAATCAAATGGAACAATTAGGAGCAACAGCAGAACAGAACCCATTGTATTTTGTATTACCAACACAAATATTATCAGATGTTTTAGGAATACAATCAAGCAATCAACTTTCAGAAGTTGAAGCAACAGAATTTAATGAAAAATTCTACTTGTATGAGGGAACAAGTCAAAGAGGGGTTACTGTAAGAGGCTTATTATCAACTATAGCTTTAAATAATGGTTATGAGGATAGCAGTTCAGAAGGTGATGAATCTGAAGAAAATGAAAATAAAAGAAATAATAATCCTCAAATTACAGAAATTCATTTTGATGGCGAAGAGTATGAGGTTTCAGAACAAAACATTACTTTAATTAAAGATATGATTGAAACAGAAACTTTATATAGGGTAGAGTTTGAACTAGATTCTAATACTGGCTTAATATATAGAGTTGTTATAAATAAACAATAATATCATTAGGTCAGGAGATTGTGTATAAATTTTATGAAATCACGAATGTGAATGGAAGAAATATTATAAATTCTTTAATTGTAAAGTAGGAGAATCTCAAACTTGCTTTGAGAGGTGCCTGCTTTATAATTTTAGAATTTATTTATTCTGTAATGTTAACCGAGTGATGAATAAAATTTATACACAATCTCCTGACCTAAAAAATATAATATTTAAAATTTGAAAAATCAGTTCTTAAAGAGAAAAAGGAGCATATAATAGAATGAATATGCTTCTTTTTCGTTTGCTAAAAAATCACAAAAGGAAGGGATAAAAGTGCACGATATAGATGAAATAATAAGATATTTTCCCAATCAATTATATCAATTACTAAAAAATGTATCACTTCAAAACCAAGCTATTCAACCACAATTGCAAGAGATAAGGATTAGAGTTAATAGACCAATAATTTTAAAACTAAGACAAGCAGACATTCTAATAGATTATAAAATCTCTCAAACAGAAATAATTCAAACATTAGAAAAGTTATGCGAAAATTCAATATATGCATACAAAAATCAAATTTGTAATGGATATCTAACTATCAAAGGTGGGCATAGGATTGGTTTAACAGGCACAGCAGTAGTAGAAGATGAGAAAATTATAAATTTAAAATATATAACAAGTTTTAATTTTAGAATAGCAAGACAAATTTTAGGTTGTGGAAATAAATTTTTAGAAGAAATTATTAATAAAGAAGAAAACACCATTTATAATACCCTAATTGTTTCTCCACCAGGTAAAGGAAAAACAACTGTATTAAGAGATGTGATAAGGAGAATTAGCAATGGAATAGAAGAAATGAATTTCAACGGAAAAACCTGTGGAGTGGTGGATGAAAGAGGAGAGCTTGCAGCAATGTATAAAGGTGTGCCACAAAATGACATAGGAATAAGAACAGATGTAATTGAAAATATATCAAAATCACAAGGAATAAAAATGTTAATTCGCTCAATGGCACCAGAAGTAATTGCTTGTGATGAAATTGGCTCTAAAGAAGATATTGATGCCATTCGGAGAAGCCATGATTTCAGGAGTAAAAGGCATTTTTACAATGCATGGAAAAGATATGAATGATATAAAACAAAATAAATACATAAATAGTTTATTGGAAAATAAACAAATTGAAAAAATTATTTTTATATAATTTATTTTTTAGTTCTATTTAATTAAGTATATGCATAAAATATTGTAAAAGTTGAAATGGACAAGATGCTAATTAGGAAAGGAAAAACTAGACATGGTGTTAGTTATAAAATATTTTATGCTCTTTTTATTATTAGTTGCATGTACTTTAATAGGCAGATTTCTGTCAAAAAAATATGTATATAGATTAAATGAATTAGAAGAAATGAAAAATGCACTAAATATTTTTGAATCAAAAATAAAATTTACATATGAACCAATACCAGAAATATTCGAAGAAATATCAAAAAATTCAAGTTACAATATATCAAATATCTTTAAAAAATCAAAAGAAAAAATGAAAGAAAAAAACGCAAGTCAAGCATGGGAAGAATCAATAGATGAAAGCAACTGTAATTTTTCAAAAGAGGACAAACAGGTTTTGAAAACATTATCAAAACTGCTAGGACAAACAGATAGTGAAGGACAAATAAGTCAAATAGAAATAACACAAAATTTTTTAAATACACAAATTAAAGACGCCGAAGAAGAAAAAAGAAAAAATGAAAAACTATACTCAAAATTAGGGACAACCATAGGGTTAGCAATTGTAATAATTTTAGCTTAATGCAACAAAGCTCTGGAGTTATAAATAAATTAATAACAATTGTTTGAAAAATAAAGATAAATAAAAAGGAATGTTAAAGATGGATATTAATTTATTATTTAAAATAGCTGCAATAGGAATACTTGTAGCAGTTTTACATCAAGTATTAGTAAGAGCTGGAAGAGAAGACCAAGCTATGATGACAACACTTGCAGGTTTAGTAATTGTATTAACAATGGTTATAAAAGAAATAAGTGGATTATTTGACACAGTAAGAACAATTTTCAACCTTTAGGGACATGTCAAATTGAACAATTTTTGCGTATTAGGGACAGACCTTGAAATATAGAAAAGTTCATTGCTTTTTTAGGGAGAGTAAAATGATTATTAAAATAATAGGAATTGGTTTAGTTGCCCTTATCATAATAATTTTATTAAAACAATATAAACCTGAATTTGCAATATATATAAGTTTACTTGCAGGAGTTTTAATATTGTTATTGGTAATGGACCAACTAACGCAAGTTATATCACTATTACAATCTTTAGCATCAAAAGCATCAATAAATAGTACATTTTTAGCAATATTATTAAAAATTACAGGAATAGCATTTTTAGCAGAATTTGCAGTTAGTGTATGTAAAGATGCAGGAGAAGGTGCAATAGCAAGTAAAATCGAAATAGGAAGCAAAATCATAATAATTGCAATGTCAATACCAATAATATCAAGCCTGTTAGAAATAATATTAAAAATACTACCTACATAAGTGTCCATTTGGGGACGTTTCCATTTGGACAAAAATGTCCAAACGGGGACAGATGCGTCTAAGATGTGTCCCAAAATGGACAAAAATGTCCAAAGAGAAACGTCCCCAAATGGACAAAAGGAGTTACAAATGAAAAGATTTATAATAAAATTAATTTTTTTAACATTAATATGTATTGTAATTCCTGAAACTTTAGTAATTGCAACCGAAACATCAAACACAAGCAATTCAAATAGTACACAGGAGGCAATACAAGAACAGCAAGAAGAATTTGGGATACAAGATTTTATAAATAACTCAAAAGAATACACATCAGGAGAGTTTTTTGAAAATATTGATATAGATGAAATATTAAACCAAGCAATACAAGGAAATATTGATAACAACAGTATATTAAAAGCCGTACTCAACTTATTAGGAATAGAAATATTTGACAGCATAAAAGCAATAGTTAGTATTTTAGTTATTATAGTAATACATAGTTTGTTAAAATCAATAAGTGAAAACCTTGAAAATGATGGTATTGCAAAACTTATATATTATGTCCAATACATATTAATTGTGACAATTGTAATGTCAAATTTTTCAGAAATAATAACAATGGTAAAACAAACAACGACAGATTTAGTAGCGTTTATGAATATGCTAGTTCCACTTTTAATTACTCTCATGATGTATACTGGAAGTATTGCTACAAGTGGAATAATAGAACCAATTATACTGTTTATGATTAATTTTATTGGTAATATCATACAAACAATAATATTGCCACTTGTGCTAATTTTTACAAGTTTAGTTATTTTATCAAAATTAACTGACAAAATACAAATAAGTAAATTATCAAAATTCTTAAAATCAGGAATTGTTTGGTTTTTAGGAATTATTCTAACAATATTTGTTGGGGTGGTTTCATTAGAAGGAACAATGTCAAGCAGTGTAGATGGAATTACAGCCAAAACCACAAAAGCAATAGTAAGTTCAGCTGTACCTGTTGTTGGAAAAATATTAGGTGATGCAGTTGATACCGTTTTGGGTGGAGGAATTATTCTTAAGAATGCAATTGGTTTAGTTGGAGTAATTATTGTAATTGGTATGTGTATTGCACCTATTTTTAAATTCGCAATACTCTGTATAACATATAAGTTTCTGGCAACAATTACAGAACCTATTGCAGATTCGAAGATAACAGGACTATTAGAACAAATTGGAGATATTTTTAAAATACTTTTAGCTATTTTATGTTCGATTTCTTTCATGTTGATTATTGGGACAGCTTTAGTTCTTAAGATTTCTAATAGTGGCATGATGTACAGATAAATAAAAGTTTATAGGTAAAAGCTTAAAACCTAAATATGTAGTAATGTAGGAGAAAAATGATTGAGTTTATTAGTTCTTGGGCAAAAAGTTTGGGATTAGCAATAGTTATAGTATCAATTTTAGAAATGTTGCTACCAAACAATAAAAATAAAAAATATATAAGGATGGTAATGGGGATTTATATATTATTTAATATAGTGTCACCATTTATAAGTAATAAAGATATATTTAATATAGATGATTTAGACATAGAAAAATATGCAATGGAACAGGAAACCTCATCACAATTAACAACAGAAGAAGTTGACCAAACCTCAATGAATAAAAGAATTGAAGAGTTATATATTAAAGAATTAGAAAAAGATATAACTCAAAAATTAGAAGAACAAGGATATAAAGTAGAAAGTTGCAAAGTAAAAGCTACTATCTCAGATGAAGAGAACGAATCAGGGATAGAAGAGATTAAAATTAAAGTCAAAAAGTCAGAAAATAGTGAACAACAAACTCAAAATAGTGAAAATCAAGAAGGAAACATAGAAAATAAAATAGTCACTGAAATACAAAAAATCAAAAAAATAGACACAAGTATTAATAACGAAAATTCAAATAGTAGCACAACAAACGATACCAACAATGTCGATAATGAAAATATCAGCGATGTATCAAAAGCAGACATTCAAAATATAAAAAAGTTTTTAATTGAAGAATATGAGGTGAACGAGAAATGCTTAAAGATAAATTAAATAAGTTAATAGGCAAACACGAAAATGAAGGAGAAAACAATAATAAAAAGAAGATAGAAAATCTGGTTTTTTTAATAGTTCTGGTGATTATTACGGTCGTAATTATAAATATAATATGGAATGGAGATAAGACAACCAATAAAGAACAATCAAATAATGATACGTCTAAACAATTAGCCACAACCAATAATCAAACAGTAAATCAAAATCAAATTCAAGGAACAAGCGAAAGTAATTTAGAAACAAGATTAGAAGAAATTTTATCACAGATACAAGGAGTTGGAGAAGTGAAAGTTCTCTTGAATTATTCTGAATCAAGTGAAGTGGTAGCAATGTACAATGAAACTTCAAGAAGCAGCAATACACAAGAAACAGATACAGAAGGCGGATCAAGAACAATTCAAGAAACGGACACACAGAAAGATATAATATATCAAGAGGAAAATGGAGAAAAAACACCAATAACACAAAAAATAGTGCAACCAAAAATTGAAGGAGCGATAATAACTGCAAAAGGAGCAAGTCAAGCTAATGTTAAGACTAACATTATTCAAGCAGTTGAAGCTGTAACAGGGCTAGCGACACATAAGATTCAGGTTTTTGAGATGAACTAGTGGGTTGAAAAATAATTACAATTTTGGCTACTATATGAAAAAATGATCAAAACGGTCACTTCGAACCTGTCCCCAAAGTGACCACAAAAGGAGGAAATTATGAAATTATTAAAGAAAAATCAAATTGTTATTTATGTAATTGCATTAATGTTAATGGCAGTTGCCTATTTAAATTATACAACAAATACAGCAGAACAATCAGTACAAGCAAGCATGCAAATGGAAGCAAGAGACGATTCAAATACTGCAAACATTGGAGATGCAACATTAGTAAGCAGTAATGATGTTTTATCTAATACGGATACTGTTAATGAATCTTCAGTTAATGATACCACTGCTAGTAATACAGAAAGTTCAAATACTATAAATAATGAAAATACTACAAATACAACAAGTGATAATTCTAATGACAATAGGGAAACTACACAGACGAATGCACAAACAAGTACAGATGATGACTATTTTACAAAGTCAAAATTAGAAAGAGATACTATGTATTCTCAAATGCTAGAAAGTTACGAAAATATATTAAATAGTACAAATAGCTTAGAAACGCAAAAACAATCAGCAACTGATGAAATTAAAAAAATAAATGATACTAAAAATAGTATTATGATTTGTGAAAATTTGATTCAAACAAAAGGTTTTGAAAATAGTATAATTTTTGTAAATGGAGATAGTATAAGTGTTATTTTGAAAAGTGATGAATTAACTCAAGAAGAAGTTGCACAAGTGCAAAATATTATTTCAAGAGAGATGAATTGTGAAATTGAAAACATACATATTTCAACTAAATAAAGTTATTAGATGTTTGTGAGAGATATAGATATAGTGTAACAAAAAATAAGAAAATGACAGAAATTATGCGATTTTTTCTGTCATTTCACGTACATATTTACCAAGTTCTTCATCTGTTAATTCTAATTCTCTAATTAATGATTTTAGCACATCTCTTCTAGGCAAATCTTCTTCATTATCTATTCTAACATATTGTCTTAAACTAATACCAAGAATAGAGGCCATCTTTTCTTGAGTATATTTTTTTGCTAATCTTTTTTCTTTTATCATAACTATCACCTCTTAGTAAAACTATAAAAATTATGTCATATTTTTGTCGAAAAATGTATTGACACTTAATGACATCGTTAGGGACGTGTCCCCAAAAAACAAAAAATCATCATTTTAGCATGTCCCAAAAAAGCAAAAAAATTTTTTGGAAAGTGTTGTAAAAATATTTTTTATTGATATAATAAGAAGGTGAGTGATGAAAAGAAAGGAATGATTTAAAATGTTAAAGAAAGTAGGAATTCTTGCAAATGGAGGAGATGTTTCAGGTTTTAATGCTGTAATAAGAGCGATTGTAAAAACAGCTGAAAATCATGGAGTAGAATGTTATGGAATAATAGATGGATATAATGGATTATTAAAAAAGAATTTTGAGCTATTATCAACAGCGGCAAATGGTGAAGCATTAGGAATATTACCAAAAGGAGGTTCAATAATAGGTTCTTCAACAAATTCAAACCTATTTAATTACAAAGTAGTAAATGAAGATGGAAGTGTTGAATATAAAGATTTATCTGACCAAGCAATACAAAATATTAAAGATTTCGGATTTGATTGTATATTTACACTTGGAGGAGATGGTACACAAAAATCAGCAAGAGATTTTTCAACGAAAGGTGTTAATGTAATTGGAGTGCCAAAAACAATAGATAATGATGTTGCATGTACAGAAATTACATTTGGATATAATACAGCTGTATCAGTTGCTATGGAAGCGTTAGACAGATTACACACAACAGGAGCAACACATCATAGAATAATGGTACTTGAAGTTATGGGAAGATATGCTGGTTGGATTGCATTAGAATCAGCAATTGCAGGAGGAGCAGATGTTGCATTAATTCCTGAAATTCCATATGATATAAATAGTGTTGTAAGTAAAATTGAAAACAGAAGAAAAAGAGGTAAAAACTTTAGTGTAGTTGTTGTAGCAGAAGGAGCAAAACCAAAAGATGGAGAAATAACTATTATGGGAACAAGAGATAATGGTGCAGGAGTTGACAATACAAAACTAGGTGGAATTGGACAAAAAATAGCACAGCAATTGCAAGAATTAACAGGATTAGAAGCAAGAAATACAACTTTAGGTTATATGCAAAGAGGTGGAACGCCAACAGCTTTTGATAGAGTCCTATCAACTAAATATGGAACAAAAGCAATGGAATTAGCTTTAGAAGGAAAATTTGGAACATTAGCAGTAATTAAAAATGGAAAATTAGATAGTGTATCATTAGAAGAAGTTGTAGGAAAAAATACAAAAATTGGAGCAGTTTCAGGTAATACTGAAGAAAGTAATCTAAGAAGAGTTCAAATGGATGATGATTTGATGAAAACTGCAAGAGATATAGGAATTAATTTTGGAGACTAATGGTCAGTATGGATAAATAAAATTTTATCCATACTATTTTTTTACAATCATATTACATTTATATTACGTTTCTGTTATTTTAATTGTAAAAAAAGGTTATTATGTTATAATTTGGGTAGAATAAAATTACGAAGGAGGAACGTAGAATGTTAAAATCAAATGTTGCATGGAGTACAAATGAAGACAGCTATACACAAGGAAAGGAAACTGCAGAAAAAGCAGTAGTAGATTTAGTTCAAACAAAAGTAGCATTTTTATACACATCAGTAGATAGTGATGTAAAAAAAGTTTTAGAAGGTGCTAAATCAGAATTAGGAACAGCACCAATCATAGGATGCACATCTAGTGCTGGAATAATAACACCAGACGGATTTATTTCAGGAGAAAAAGGATTCACAGGAATTTTAGCTCTAGGAGATCCAGAATTAGAAGTTGGAGTAGCAGGTTCAGCAAAACAAAAAACAGCAAGAGAAACAGGAAGAAAAGTTGCTGAAGAAGCTATGAAAAAAGCAGGTAAAGATGTACCACCAGCATATTTTTATATGGTTGCATCACCAGGAGAAGAAGAAGACTATGTAAAAGGAATTGAAGATGTAATAGGTAGAGTTCCAATCTTTGGTGGAAGTGCAGCAGATAATACTGTTGAAGGAAAATGGAGTATTTATACAAATGATTCAGTATTCAATGATGGAGTTGCAGTAGCATTTTTCTACACAGATAAACCAATGGCAAATGTATTTACAGGAGAATACAATGAAACAACAAATTCAGGAGTAATCACAAAAGTTAAAGATAAAAGAACATTAGTAGAAATTGATGGAGTACCAGCAATTAAAAAATATGCAGAATGGACAGGAGCAAAATTAAAAGACCTAGACGCAAATAATTTATTAGTAACAACAATAACAAAACCTTTAGGAGTTAAAGATAGATTAGGAGATTTAGTTGCAATAAGACACCCAATGTATGGAAACAAAGACAAATCAATGAATATAGGAGCAAACCTTGCAGAAAATACAGCAATAATCCAAATGGAAGCAACTGTTGATGAACTTATCAATTCAACAGGAAAAACAATGAAAGAAGTAAATAAAGAACTACCAACAGACGCAGGAGCATACCTATTAGTTCACTGTGGTGGAAGAAGATTAGGAATTGGAGATAGAATTGATGAAGTTGCAAAACAATTGAAAAAAGAAGCAAAAGGAGTTCCATTTATTGCAGTATTCACATTTGGTGAATATGGTGTATATGACCACGGTTCAAACACAACAGGAGGTTTAATGCTTTCATTTACAGCATTCGGTAAATGAAGAGATCTTAATTATAAAAAGGAGGGAGCAACTGTGAAAAATTTAATAGGATATGAATGGAAAGAAGCATCTAATGGAGCTACAATAGAAGTTGTTAATCCAGCAACTCAAGAATTAATTGATACAGTTCCAAATGTTACAGATGAAGATGTAGATACAGCAGTAAAAGTAGCTGTGGAAGAACAAAAGAAATGGGAAAAAGTATCAATCTATGATAGAGCAGATATATTATATAAATTTGTTGATTTAGTAGAGGAAAATAAAGAAAGATTAGCAACATTATTATCAAATGAAACAGGAAAACCAATCAAAGAGGCAAGAGCAGAAGTTGCAAATGTTAGAATTGGAACAAGAGGATTTATAGAAAAAGCAAAACATTTCTATGGAGAAAGCATACCAGCAGGAAGTGAAGCTGGACAAGAAACAACAATGCAAATAACAAAAAGATACCCAATAGGAGTAATTGCAGCAATAATTCCTTTCAACTTCCCAAGTGACTTATTCTGCCAAAAAGTGCCACCAGCATTAATGATGGGAAATAGCATAATAGTAAAACCATCAAACTACAACCCATTAACATTAATTGAATATGTAAAATTAATGATTGAAGCAGGAGTACCAGCAGGATGTATTCAAATATTAACAGGAGATGGACCAACAGCAGGTCAAGCGTTAGCAAGACATCCAGGAGTTCACTTAGTATCATTAACAGGTGGAACAGCAGCTGGAATCCAAACAATGGGAACATGTTCTCAAAACTTAACACATGTAATGCTAGAACTTGGTGGAAATGATGCATTCATCTTCTTAGAAGATGGAGATATGGATTTAGCAGTGAAAGAAACAATCTGGGGAAGATTATATAATGGTGGACAAGTATGTTGCGCAAGTAAACGTTTCTTAATTCACAATTCAAGAAAACAAGAATTTATAGATAGAATGAAAGAAGTAATAGCAAACTTAAAAGTTGGAGACCCAATGCAAGAAGATACAGACATGGGACCAATGATTAATATAAATGCTGCAAAAAGAATAGAAGATCAAGTAAATCAAATGGTTTCAGAAGGTGCAACAATTGTATGTGGAGGAAAAAGAGAAGATGCATACTACTATCCAACAATACTTGACAATGTAACAAAAGACATGGAAGTTGCAAAAGACATGGAAATATTTGGACCAGTAATATCTGTAATTGGATTTGACGATGTAGAAGAAGCAATTGAAATTGCAAACCAATCATCATATGGATTATGTGGATGTGTAATATCAAAAGACTACTCAAGAGCAATGAAAATAGCAGACAGACTAGAATGTGGAGGAGCAGTAGTAAATGGAGCAAGTTTCTATCGTTCATTTGAAATGCCATTTGGAGGCTGGAAACATTCTGGAATTGGAAACGAGGGTGTAGCTACTACACTTGCAGAAATGTCAAGGTTAAAGACAATAGTGCTAAAAAATATACTTTAGAGGGATTTTGGGGACGGTCCTAAAAATCCCTAAAATCAGGGATTTAGGGACGGACCTTGAAAAGAGGGGATTAGAAAAAGCAATTTCAATCCCTTCTATGTATGTAATAAACAACTAAATGAGAAAGGAACAATATTATTATGGATAAAAAGAAAAAGATAATTATAATTTCTGTTGTATCTTTAGTTATAATCGCATTAATTGTTGGACTTATAATTTTCTTTGTTACGAGAAATAATAATGGTGAAGAAGCAACGACGATTGCATCAAATTCATCCAAAATAGCTAAATTATATGACGATTTAAACAAGGAGCAATCATTTAGTTTTACGACAACACTTGATGATAATAACAAAGAAATCTATGCAAAAAATGGCAATACCGCATATACAGATACAATATATGATGGAGAAGAATCAAAATTCATCATAAGAGATGGAAACTCATATTTATTAAGAGATTCTGATAAAGTTTACTACACATATCAAAATAATGAAGTTAATCTAAATAAAATATTAGAACAGCTTAATGAAATTAAAGATACTGAGTTAGTAGAAGGTAAAGAAGAAATTGAAGGCAAAAATTACAATTATGAAGAATATACAGGTATTACAAATTTTGCAATCAAATTAACTGATGAGAATAACTCAGAAAACGTAAAAACTAGATTTTATTTTGATGGAAATGATTTAGTATATATAAAAACAATTGTAGAAAATAACCAAGAATTATTGAGAGTTGAAATTTCTAATGACGTAGATAGCAATCTATTTGAAATACCAAATGACTATGTGAGTCGTTAGGGACGTGCCTTAATAATATTGCTTAAAAAATTTAATGGGAGGTGTGTCCCTTTTGTTTCAAAATGAAACGATTTGGCACGTCCCCAAAAGAAGGAGGAATTTAAAATGGCAACAAAATTTGTTTTAAATGAAACATCATATTTCGGAAAAGGAGCAAGAGAAGAATTAGCAGGAGAAATCCAAAAAAGAGGTTTCAAAAAAGTATTTTTAGTAAGTGATAAATCTTTAGTAGAAGCTGGTGTAACAGCAAAAGTTGAGGAGGTTCTAAATAAAGCAAATATTCCATATGTTTTATATGATGAAATAAAACCAAACCCAACTATAAAAAATGTAACAGATGGAGTTGAAGCTTGTAAGAAAGCTGAAGCTGATTTAATTGTAGCAGTAGGTGGAGGTTCAAGTATAGATACAGCAAAAGGAATTTCAATTGTAATGACAAATCCAGAAAGAAGTGATATTAAATCTTTAAATGGAGCATCTAACACAGTAAATAGAGGAATGCCACTTATAGCATTACCTACAACAGCTGGAACAGCAGCAGAAGTTACAATTAACTACGTTATAACAGACGAAGATGCTGAAATCAAAATGGTTTGTGTAGATCCAAATGATATTCCAATTTTAGCAATAATAGACTCTGAATTAATGGCATCAATGCCAAAAGGATTAGCAGCAGCAACAGGTATGGACGCACTAACACATGCAGTTGAAGGATATATAACAAAAGCACATAATGAGATGTCAGATATGTTTCATATGAAGGCTATAAAAATGATATTTAAATATCTACCAGCAGCCGTAAATGAAAAAGATCCAGAAGCAGTTGAAATGATGGGACTTGCTCAATATATAGCAGGTATGGGATTTTCAAATGTAGGACTTGGAATAGTTCATTCAATGGCTCACCAATTAGGTGCTGTATATGATACACCACATGGAATAGCAAATGCTATGTTACTTCCAACAGTTATGAGATTTAATGGAGAAGACCCTGCAACAGCCCAAAGATTTAGAGAAATTTTAATGAATATAGGTAGACCTGATGCTGAACACTTAAATGACCAAGATGTTATAAATACTTTTGTATGGATGATTTCTGAATTAAGTAAAGCAGTTGGAATTACAACTACTATTAAAGATTATGGCGCTAAAGAAGAGGATTTCGAAATGCTTGCTGAAAAAGCTATGAATGATCCTTGTAAGCCAGGAAATCCAAGAGATGTTTCTAAAGAAGATTTTATTGAATTATATAGAAGAGCTATGTAATTATTAAATAGCAAGTATATTACTGAGTCGCAAAATTTGATTTTGTGGCTCTTTTTTCCTTCGAATAAATGTAAAATTTTAAAAATATTCCTTTGAAAAATGTGAAAATATTTAAAATTTTCGTTTGAATTTATGTAATAAATATGCTATAATATGTATATAATAACAGAGGAGAGTGATTTTTATGTATCGTGAAAAATTAAAAGAACTCGAACTATGGAAAAATTCAAACGATAGAAAGCCACTTATTATTAGAGGAGCTAGACAAGTAGGTAAAACTTGGATAATGCAAGAATTCGGAAATAAAAATTATGAAAAAGTTGCATATATAAATTTTGATGGAAATGAAAGAATGGAAAGATTATTCCAAGGTGATTTTGATATAGAAAGATTAATTGAAGGATTAAAAATAGAAACAGGTGTAAACATCGAAAAAGAAAATACATTATTAATTTTTGATGAAGTACAAGAAGTACCAAAAGCATTGACATCGTTAAAATACTTTTATGAAAATGCTAATGAATATAATATTATAGCAGCAGGTTCATTACTTCGGTGTAGCTTTACATGAAGGAACATCATTCCCTGTTGGAAAAGTTGATTTTATGGATTTATATCCATTAAACTTCAAAGAGTTTCTTATAGCAATAGGAGAAGAAGAACTTTCAAAATTAATAGATAAAAAAGATTGGAATTTAATCAATATTTTTAAAGACAAATATATTGATTTATTAAGAAAATATTATTTCATTGGTGGAATGCCAGCAGCAATAAACAAATATATTGAAACAACAGATTTTAAACAAGTAAGAAAGACTCAAAATCAACTATTGAAAGCATATGAAGAAGATTTTTCAAAACATGCACCTAGTGAAATAGTACCAAGATTAAAAATGTTATGGAATAGCATACCAGCTCAATTGGCTAAAGAAAATAAAAAATTTATTTATGGACTAATAAAAGAAGGAGCAAGAGCTAGAGAATATGAACTGGCATTATCATGGTTAATTGATTGTGGACTTGTATATAAAATTGATAGAATCAATAAACCTAATATTCCACTTATTGCATATCAAGATACAAGTGCATTTAAACTATATACTTTTGATGTAGGTCTTTTAGGAGCAATGACAAAAATAGATGAGAAAATTCTATTAGAAGGTAGCAAGATTTTTACAGAATTTAAAGGTTCATTCACTGAACAATTTGTCTTAACAGAATTAAAGTCAAACAAGGATATCCCTATTTTTTATTGGTCAGCTGAAAAAGCAACAGCAGAAGTTGATTTTATTATACAATTAGGAATTGATGTTGTTCCAATTGAAGTAAAGGCAGAACAAAATTTAAAAGCCAAAAGTTTAAAAGAGTTTGTAACAAAATATAATACCACAAAGAATGTAAGAACATCCATGGCGGAATATAAAAAAGAAGAATGGTTAATTAATATACCACTTTACGCAATAGGAGAAATTGAAAAAATTATTTAAATATAGTAATAATTGAAAAGCTAAAAATACAAGTTCTATATATAATAGAATTTGTATTTTTTTGTTTAAAAGTATTGACAAAAAAATATTAAAAGAATAAAATGAATACATGAACAAATAATCATATATTAATACAAATATAATAAAAGTGGCGTCCCTAAAGTGACCAAAAATGGTCAGTCCGAACCTGAACTGACCACGCAAAAAAGGAGGAGAAAGAGATGGATGATGAATTATTTGAATGTGCAGTACTTCATGAAGATGTAGTAAATGAAGTGAAAAAGAAAATTCCAGAAGATGGTTTAATTTATGATTTAGCAGAATTTTTTAAAGTATTTGCAGATTCAACAAGAATGAAGATAATATATGCTCTTATGGAAAACGAACTTTGTGTTTGTGATATAGCAAATATAGTTCAAACAACACAATCAGCAATATCTCATCAATTAAGATTATTAAAACAAGCTAAATTAGTAAAATTTAGAAAAGAAGGTAAAGTTGTATATTATAGCTTAGATGATGAACATATTAGCCAAATCGTAAAGAAAGGGCGTGAACATATTGAAGAATTATAAAGAGGGGATAAAAATAGTAATTGCCTTTATATTATTCATGGCAGCATTAGTAATTAATTTTCCTAATGAATGGATAAATAAAATGTTATATATAATAGCATATTTGATTGTAGGCTTTGAAGTTGTATTAGAAGCTGTTGAAAATATTTTTAAAGGAAAAGTATTTGATGAAAACTTTTTAATGACAATTGCGACAATCGGTGCATTTGCAATTGGAGAGTTTCCAGAAGCAGTAGCAGTAATGCTATTCTATCAAGTAGGAGAATTATTCCAAAGTTATGCAGTCGATAAATCTAGAAAGTCGATTGCAAGTTTGATGGATATTAGACCAGATTATGCAAATGTAAAAAGAAATAATGAAATATCAAAAATTAATCCAGAAGAAGTAAAAATCGGAGAAACAATAATTGTAAAACCAGGAGAAAAAATACCACTTGATGGAAAAATAATAAAAGGAAATTCAATGCTAGACACATCAGCCCTAACAGGTGAATCTTTGCCAAGAGAGGTAAAAGAAAATGATGAAGTATTAAGTGGTTGTATAAATCAAAATGGATTACTAGAAATAGAAGTAACAAAAGAATTTGGAGAATCAACTGTTAGTAAAATTCTAGATTTAGTAGAAAATGCTAGTAGCAAAAAATCAAAGTCAGAAAACTTTATAACTAAATTTGCTAAATATTATACACCAGCAGTTGTAATAATTGCAGTCTTTTTAGCAGTTATTCCTACATTAGTTATTGAAGGAGCAGAATTTACAGATTGGTTATATAGAGCTTTAACATTTTTAGTTGTGTCTTGTCCTTGTGCTTTAGTTATATCAATACCTTTAGGATTTTTTGGAGGAATAGGAGGAGCATCAAAAAAAGGAATATTAGTTAAAGGGAGTAACTATTTAGAAGCCCTATCAAACAGCGAAATTGTTGTATTTGATAAAACTGGGACATTAACAAAAGGAGTATTTGAAGTACAAAAAATTGAACCTGTAGGAATATTAAAAGAAGAATTAATAAAATATGCAGCATATGCGGAAAGTTATTCAAATCACCCAATATCAGTATCAATTAAAAAAGCCTATGGAGAAGAAATAAATACAAATTTAATTTCTAAGACAGAAGAATTATCAGGTCGTGGAGTTGTAGCTATAATAGAAGATAAAGAAGTTTTAGCCGGAAACGAAAAATTGATGCAAGAAAAAAATATAAAATATACAAAATGTAACGAAGTAGGAACAATTGTATACATTGCAATAAATAAAGAATTTGCAGGATATATAGTAATATCTGATGAAATAAAAGAAGATTCTAAAAA
Source organism: uncultured Clostridia bacterium (assembly GCA_944388775.1). Taxonomy (GTDB): domain Bacteria; phylum Bacillota; class Clostridia; order TANB77; family CAG-508; genus CAG-269. Next base: position 54,562 of record CALXKC010000003.1, read on the forward strand.
AGCAATAAATGACTTAAAGAAAAACAATATAAAACAAACAGTTATGCTAACAGGAGATAAAAAAGATGTTGGCGAAAGTGTTGCTAAAGAACTAGGAATAGATAAAACATATACTGAATTATTACCAGATGGAAAAGTAGAAAAAGTAGAACAATTACTTAAAGAAAAAACAGAAAAGGGAAAATTAGTATTTGTAGGTGATGGAATAAATGATGCACCAGTTTTAGCTTTAGCAGATATTGGTATAGCAATGGGTGGCTTAGGTGCTGATAGCGCAATAGAAGCAGCAGATATTGTTATAATGACAGATGAACCGTCTAAAATAAATACTGCTATGAAAATTTCTAAGAAAACAATGAGAATTGTAAAGCAAAATATTATTTTTGCTATTGGAATTAAAATAGCTGTTCTAATTTTGAGTGCTTTTGGTTTATCTACAATGTGGGAAGCAGTTTTTGCAGATGTGGGTGTTTCAGTAATTGCTATTATTAATTCATTGAGAGCTTTGAAATAAGTTGAAAATCCTTGATTATTACTAAAAAATATGTTATATTAAGTATATAAGAGCAATAAATTTATATATTTTACATATAATAATATTGCTAATATTAGCTAAAAAAAGTGGTGAATCCAGCCATTAAATTGGAACTTAAAAAAGCGGTGAATCCAGCCATTAAATTGGAACTTAAAAAAGCGGTGAATCCAGCCATAAATTGGAACTTAAAAAAGATGGATTAGAGACTAAACTCTAATCCTTTTAATATGCAAAATTTAATTGTAAAAATTTACTATTTCTCTTGTATTTTTTGAAAATATACTATATAATACATATATACTAAGGAGGTATAAAATGATTCGAAATTTAAAAATTGTTAGAGTAGATTCTAATTATTGTGATTATTTGAGAGAATATGATAATAAAGTAGCATATAATAAGAATGAAAAGGAACTTAGACCTTTTATAGGAATATTATTTGAAATAGATAAATTTCAATATTTTGCTCCTTTATCAAGTCCGAAACCAAAACATAAGAAAATGAAAAATACAATAGATTTTCTAAAAATTGATAATGGAGATTTAGGGGCTGTGAATTTCAATAATATGATTCCTGTAATGCAAAATAATTTTACTTTAGTTGATTTAAATAAAGAAACATTAACTGTTTCTGAATTAAAGTATCAAAATTTATTGAAAGAGCAATTAAGGTGGCTTAACGAACATTATCAACAAGTAAAAAATAAATCATTTAAATTATATCAAATGTATAATAGTGGGAAAATTTTAGAAAATATAAAGGCGAGATGTTGTAACTTCAAGTTATTAGAAGAAAAATGTTTAGAATATAATGATAGTTATAACAAAATGTAGTAAAGATGCAAAACGCATTCTTTACAAAATTATGTAACTATGTTAAAATATACGTATAGTAATTTAGCTATATTTAGTAACTTGTAAATTGAATTCAATATCAAGGAGGAAGAAAAATGTGCGAGTACAATTATGTCGAAAGCGAAGATTCTAAGAGGTATCGGGAGGCAAGAGGAAAACTAGAGGATGCAATAAAACTTTTGGAAGTAGAATTAAAAAATATTTCTCAAAAATATTTTGAGGTCTATTTAGAAAAGAACAAAAATCAAAATTTGGTAATTGCTCAAAAAGACAAAGCCTCAAATTTTTTAGACCTTGTTTCAAATCTTATAATTTGTTTTCATGAAGATGATACCTTTGTAATTGAATATTGCGGAAGAAATTATTTTTATACTTTATTAAAGTATGGAAAACGGCTGGAAACAAATTTCAAGAAAGGTGATAGTGAAACATTTAAAATATTCTATGTAATTTCTTATTTACCTGAACTTATAATTGAGATTTCCAAAGGAACATTCACTTTACAATATGAAGAACAAATCAGAGGAAGATTTGACAGCTTACTGGCAGCTTTTGTAGACTTTTTAAAAATTTAGATTTGTGATTGCACAACCGCCTCTTCGTATACAATAAAATACGAAGAGGCGGTTTACTCTTTATTTGATTTTCAACACCCTAGCAAACAACCAATTTAAAATAACAAAATTAACAATCACAATAACCAAAACATCAAAAATAAAATCTCTAATAACATATAAATCAACAATACTAAATAGGGAAGAGCCAATTGTTAAACCTAAAACAAACAAAATAGCCATACAAATTGCAAGCACTAATCTATATATAGAAACAGGCAATTTTGAATTTTCACTTTTTCTTGACTTAGTCAAAGTAAACAATAAAGCTAAACCGCTAAAACCTGTTGAAATCACACATAAACTAGAAAAATATTCTTCAGCGATTATTCCAAATTTATTTAGAATAGTCAAAGCAAAAATAGTTATAACATTTGTAATTGCAGTAGGAAAAGCCTTTGCAACAACATTTTGCAAAAATCTTCCTTTAATTCTTTCTTTATTAGGTTCTAATGCTAACATAAATGAAGGAATACCAATTGTTGTAACACTAATTAATGATAATTGTATTGGCTCAAAAGGATATTGTTCACCCATAAATAAAAACATCAAAGCAAATATAGTTGAATATATAGTTTTTACTAAGAATAGTGAGGCAGATCTTTGAATATTATTTATAGTTCTTCTTCCTTCAGCAACAATTTTAGGCATTGCAGCAAAATCAGAATTCAATAAAACCAATTGAGAAATATTCTTAGTTGCATCACTTCCACTTGCCATTGCTACACTACAATCCGCTTCTTTTAAAGCAAGAACATCATTAACACCATCACCAGTCATTGCAACAGTTCTGCCATTATCCTTAAGAGATTTAATAAGAGATTGTTTTTGAGTAGGAGAAACCCTACCAAAAATAGTATAATTTAAAACAATGTCTTTTAAATCAGTATCATCACTAACTGTTGACATATCAATATATTTATCATGATTCTTAACGCCAACATTTTTAGCAATCTTAGAAACAGTAATAGGATTATCACCTGAAATAATTTTAATATCAACACCTTGTTTTTCAAAAAATTCCAAAGTCTTATTTGCATCAGGACGTATTTTATCAAGTAAAAACACATAACCTAATAAAACAATATCACTTGGCAAATTCTTATTATTGAAATCATGTTCAGAATGAGCTAAAACCAAAACCCTGTAATCTTCTGAATATTTCTTTATATCATCTTTATACTTATCAAAATCGTTTTTCAATACAAATTCTGGAGCACCAATAATATATGAACCTTGATTTTCAAAATAAATTCCAGACCATTTTTTATCAGAAGAAAAAGGTATTTTATTTATAGGATTAAATTCATCTTTAACATTTGAAAAATAATCCTTAATAGCTAAAATAGTAGAATTTTCATCTTCAGAAAATTTAGATATATTAGCTAAAATATTCTTCATATTATTTTTTTCAGTATTTACACATACAAAATCCTTTACTTCCATAGAACCTTCTGTCAAAGTGCCAGTCTTGTCCAAACATAAAGTATCAACTCTTGCCAAAGTTTCAATACAATACAAATCTTGAACCAATACCTTAGACTTAGATAATCTAATAACACTAATTGCAAGAACTGTACTTGTTAAAAGAACAAGTCCTTCTGGAATCATACCAATAATTGATGCGGCTGACTGAACAACAGCATCTTGCAAAGTATTTCCTTGTAAATGTAATTGGCTATAAAACATACAAATACCAATAGGAATAATAATAAATGTTAAAACCTTAATAATCTTATTCAATGAAGTCATTATTTCAGATTTAACTTTTTTGATATATTTTGCACCACTTGAAATCTTAGAAGTATAATTGTCTGTTCCTATATGTTCAACTTTCGCAAAACACTTACCGCTTATAATATAACTACCAGACAAAATAGTATCACCTTTTTTCTTAGTAATACTATCAGGCTCACCGGTAATAAAAGACTCATTAACTAAAACTTCACCATCTTGTATTATGCTATCAGTTGGAATCTGATTCCCTGTATTAAATTCAACAATATCATCTAATACAAGCTCATAAATAGAAATATTTTGTTTTGTAGAATCCCTAATAACATTAACCTTTGATGTGGCCATAAGTGATAATTTATCTACAACTCGTTTAGAATGTATTTCTTGAATTGTACTAATTGCAGTATTTATAATAACAATAAACAAAAATAGCATATTCTTATATGATCCAACTGCAAAAATTGCAATTGCAAGTAGTAAATTTAACATATTAAATAATGTAAAAAAGTTTTCATATAAAATACGTTTAACACTTTTTGTTGGAACAGTTGTATCATGATTTATTAAATTTTCTTTTATTCTTTCATTCACTTGTTCATTACTTAAACCAGATTTGAAATTAGGATTATACCTTTTATAATCTGACATCAAAAATCATCCCTTTCAACAAAAGAAATTTTAACATATAATAAATAAAAAGTCTATTAAAAAATTCTTAAGAAAAAACTAAATAAATTATAAATCTAAATAGAAAATTTGAGATAAATTTGATATAATAATAAAAATTAAAATTGGAGGAAGTCATGAGTGAAGTAAAATGGACAAAAGAACAAGAACAAGCAATAAATGAAAAAGGTTCAAACATATTAGTTGCAGCAGCAGCACGGAAGTGGTAAAACAGCAGTATTGGTAGAAAGAATAATAAACAAAGTATTAAACGAAAAAATCAATATAGACGAAATATTAGTAGTTACATTTACAAATGCAGCAGCATCTGAAATGAGAGAAAGAGTACTAGATGCAATATATAAAAAATTAGATGAAGAACCAGAAAATGAAAACTTACAAAAACAAATAACTCTATTAAACAAAGCAAGTATATGTACAATAGACTCATTTTGTTTAGAAGTTGTAAGAAATTACTTCTACGAATTAGAAAATATATCTCCAAATTTTAGAATAGCAGATACATCCGAAATAGAACTACTAAAACAAGAAGTAATTGATGACATATTTGAAGAAAAATACGAAAAAGAAGATGAAGACTTTACAAAATTAATAAATATATATACAAGTTACAGAGATGATACACCTTTAAAAGACTTAGTTTTGAAAATATATTCATATATACAAAGCAACCCATTCCCTGAAAAATGGCTAAACGAAAAAATTGAAATGTTTAATTTAGAAGACAAACTAGAAGAAGATTTTAGTAACACAATATGGGGAAAGGAGTTATTAAAAGAAGTAAAAGAAATCGTAATAGATAGTATTACATCATTAAATAGAATAGAAAAACATTTAAGTGTTGAGCCAGAATTAGAAAAATTTTGGCAGACAATTAGAACTGATATTGAACAATTAGAAACTCTAAAAGAACATACAAATTCTTGGGATGATGCATATACTATTGCTAATAATTTAGAATTTGTTACCTGGCCTAGAAAAAGTAGCAATTTAGAGATAAAGGAAAAAGCAAAAGATGTAAGAGATGAGGTAAAAGAGAAAATAAAGAACATATCTAAAAAAATCTTAATTTGCAATTCAAAAGAAGCAAATCAAGATATATATGATATGTATTTAGTCTTAAAAAAGCTAGAAAACTTAATATTAGAATTTCAAAAAGAATTTTCGAAAAGAAAAAGAGATAAAAACATAGTAGACTTCCATGATATAGAGCATTTTGCATTAAAAATACTTTTAAAAGCAGATGAAGAAGGAAATATTGAAAAAAGTGAAATAGCAAAAAAATATCAAAATAAATTTAAAGAAGTTGCAATAGATGAATATCAAGATAGTAACTTGGTACAAGAATATATTTTGACAGCTGTTTCAAATAACAAAAACATATTTATGGTAGGAGATGTTAAGCAAAGTATATATAAATTCAGACAAGCAATGCCAGAATTGTTTTTGAGCAAATATGATACATATAAGAAAAAAGAAGAAAAAGGCGAAAATGATGACTTGAAAATACAATTATTTAAAAACTTTCGTAGCAAGAAAAATGTATTAGATTTCACAAACATCATTTTTCAAGATATTATGAGCAATCAATTAGGAGATATCTTATATGATAAAGAAGAATATTTGAACTTAGGTGCGAATTATCCAGAGATTAATCAAAATCAAAAGACAGAAATTCATATAATACAAACAGAAGAACAAATTAATAAAGATGAAAATAATGAAGAAGTAGAAGAACACATTGAAGATATTGAGTTAGAAGCAAGATTTGTAGCAAATAAAATAAAAGAACTAATAAAAAACAAATTTCAAGTATATGACAGAAAAAAAGAAAAATACAGAGATATAGAGTACAAAGACGCCGTTATTCTATTAAGAGCAACATCGAAATCTGCTCCAATATTTGAACAAGAATTATTAAATTTGGGATTACCTGTATTTTCAGACAGTTCACAAGAATACTTAGACTCAATAGAAATACAAACAATAATGAGTTTATTAAAAATAATAGATAATCCAATTCAAGACATTCCATTAGTAACAGTATTAAGGTCACCAATTGGAAAATTTACAGATGATGAATTAATACAAATACGTTTAAGTGATAAAAAAGATAATTTTTATACATGTATGCAAAAGGCTAAAATATCAGTAAATAGTGAATTAAGTAATAAAATAGAACAGTTTTTAAACAATTTAGATAATTGGAGAAAAGAACAAGAATATTTAGCTTTAGATGAACTAATTTGGAAAATATATTCAGATACTGGATATTATAACTATGTTAGCCTTATGCCAAATGGAATGTTAAGACAAGCAAATTTAAGGATGCTATTTGAAAGAGCTAAACAATATGAAACAGCAAGTTTCAAAGGATTATATAACTTTATACATTTTATTGAAAAAATACATCTAAGTAGTGGAGACTTAGGAGCAGCAAAAATTATTGGAGAGAATGAAAATGTTGTTAGAATAATGAGTATACACAAAAGTAAAGGACTTGAATTTCCAGTTGTATTTTTATCAAGCACAGGGAAACAATTCAATTTAATGGATTTAAATGAAAGTATATTGTTACATCAAGAAATGGGTATAGGTGTAAAATATATTGATTACGAAAAGCAAATACAATATGACACTTTGAGTAAAGCAGCAATTAGAAATAAAATTTTAACAGAAACACTTTCAGAGGAAATGAGAATTCTATATGTTGCATTAACAAGAGCTAAAGAAAAGCTATATATTACTGGAATTCAAAAAGATTATGATAAAGTAAAAGAAAAAATGATGGGGCAAATTGAGCAATATCCTTTAAATGATGAAAATAAAATTAATCCAATTTTATTAAAGAAATACAAAAAATATTTAGATTGGATAATGCTTGTGTATATGTATGAAAAAGAAAATATAACAGATATAGCAGAACTACACATACATAACAAATCTGATTTGATGAAATCTCTAGAAAAATCAAATGATGAAGATGTTGATGTAATTGGTTTGCTAAATAATCATAATTTAAATGACCCAAGTGTTAAATTTAAAAACATAGAATATATACAAAATGTAATAGAAAGCAAATATAAATATGAAGAATCAATTGCAATTCCAACTAAAACTTCTGTAACTGAATTAAAAGAATTGGCAAATGAAAATAATAGCAAGTCTTTATATGAGAAGTTTCAAATACCTAATTTTATGAAAAATGAAGAACAAGAAAAGTTAACTGGTGCAAGAAAAGGTACTTTATTACATTTATGTATGCAAAAGCTCGAAATCGGAAAAGATTACGAACTTTCAGATATAAAAGAATTGGTAAATAATTTAAAAGATAGGGAGATTATTACACAATTAGAAGCGGAGAATATTAATATAAATGCAATTTTAAAATTTACTAAATCAAATATATGGGAAGAGTTAAAAAACGCAAAAGAAGTGCATAGAGAAGAACCTTTTTATATGACAATTCCTGCAAAGGAAATCTATAAAAAGGATGTAGAAGAAAAAATATTAGTTCAAGGTGTAATTGACCTTTATTACATTGATAAAAACAACAATTTGGTACTATTAGATTACAAAACAGATTATCTAGAAAATGGGGCAGAGGAGCTAATACAAAAATATGATAGTCAATTACAATTGTATAAAAAAGCTCTTGAGGATGCTTTGAATAGAAAAGTAGATAAAATTTATATTTATTCAACTTATCTTGGTAAAGAAATAAAGATATAAATTAATACTGTTATATAAAAATTGAATATTAAAAATAGCGGAGGAGTTTAAATTGCAAACTCCTCCTAAAAATTAGTTGTAAACGTATATTTTTATATGATTATCGATTTCAAAATATATATTTACAAGACAAACTGCACTAAGGGTAAGTGCTAATACATATAAATCTGGAGACTGTTTTTTCTTTTTCAAGGAATCAGCCTCAATAAAGATTCTTATAAATTTTTGCCGAGTTTGATTATCTACATTTTTTCAAACAATATAGACACACTACGACATTTTTTGCTATTTAGCAATATATAAAGTATAACACATTTTACATAAATTTGCAATTAAAGTACAATATCTGCAGGATAAAGACATGAAAAAATTTTTCTAATGTCTATATCCATTGAATTATCTAGCGTTAGAGATGGTTGATGTATC
>CALXKC010000004.1 GCA_944388775.1 uncultured Clostridia bacterium
GTTACTGGTATAACATTTCCTTTTTCATCAAATATTTGTGTCATACCAATTTTTCTTCCGATTATTCCTTTTTTCATGTTTTTTCCTCCTAACTATTGGCTGGCTTACCAATTATAAACTTCGTCTTGCGTCGTTAAACTTTGTTTGCCTAGCAATACTCGTTTGTAATTGCTAATCTATTCCAGCTTGGTTTTTAAGCCTTTTAAATTTTTAAAAAATTAATTAAAGTTTGATTTCTATATCAACACCAGCTGGTAATTCTAATTTCATTAGACTATCAACTGTTTTTTGTGTTGGGTAAAGAATATCAATAACTCTTTTATGTGTTCTCATTTCAAATTGCTCTCTTGAGTCTTTGTAATTGTGTGGAGAACGTAAAATTGTTACTATTTCTTTTTGTGTTGGTAATGGAATAGGACCTGAAACCTTTGCTCCTGTTTTTTTAGCAGTATCTACTATTTTTTCAGCAGACTGATCTAAAACTACATGGTCATATGCTTTAAGTCTTATTCTTATTTTCTCACTTGTTGCTATGTTTGCCATTGTAATTTTCCCTCCTTTTTTGATTTTAATTACCGTGGCAAGTTAAAACGTACTCTGGTGTTTTGTATCTCACCTATATAAAAGCCCAAAATATGCATGATAATTCTGGGATAAGTACATTTTTTATAAACTTACCGCCTGGTCTTTGCCATGACATACTCCACCAAAGTTCCCTCCACCCTACATTTTTGTAGTGGTGTAGCCACATTTGGCTTCATCGCTCTTTCATGCCCATATATTATACAATGCTTTTAGGTTATTGTCAACACTTTTTTTAATTTTTTTCAGAGGATTTTCAACCCTGCTTTTCTCACTTCCACTATATCTACTTCTGCTATTAAATGTTCATTAGTCTATTTCTTTTTTATGATACCTCTCCCTACAAGCGACAAACAGATATCTACTCTATTGTAAATTTTTCAAAGCTGTTAACACAATTTGTGTCAACAGCTTTGAAAATAGTATTACTTTTTCTATTTCTCAACGCGCTATTTCTGTAATCCATACATTCGACTTTTTATTTAACTTTTTTATTGATTATTTTCCCCTCTTCCCTCTGGAAGTGCATCTGAATAATCAAGTACGATTCTAATTTTTGTAATAGCTTTAATAGCTCTAACAAATTTGCTATTTTTAAATCTTTGCCATAGACTTGGTTTAGCTTCAAATGTTGTTTCTTGAACATATTGTTGTTCTTGTGCTTGTTGTTCTTCTGCTGCAACTGCTTGTTGTACTTGAACTTGTTCTTGTGGTTGTTCTTCAACAACTTCTTGTACTATTGGTTCTTCTATTGGTGTAGGTATTGATTTTAATGCATCTGCTACTTCAATTCCTATGTAACTTAATGCTTTTGATCTATCTTCAATTCTTTCCATATCTATTTCTATATGTAAATTTGCTTCTAGGTTGTTTATTCTAGCATGTAATAATTTCATAGCATCTTTGTAGTCGTCTGACTCTGTATCTTTTGCTTTTCCTACTATTGTTAGAGTTTCTATAATATCTTCTGAAAATACATCTTCTGCTTTTTTTAATTGATCTTTCCAATCTTTTTCTTTGTTTTCTACTACTTCTAATATTTCTTTTAATTGTCCTGCTGTAGCTATATTTTGTTCTCTTTGTCTAATTAATTCTTCTATTTTCTTTGTATTTTCTTCAAATTGATTTGTAGCATATTCAACTAGCCCATAAGCTGCTTTGTATACACTTGCTGGGAAGTTCTTCTTTTTTGGATATTCAATTAAATATGTTTTTACTGATTCAATTAAATCCTTGAAGTATGTATCATCTTCTAATTGAACAATTTGCTTTTTACTTTTTGGATTTATTAGTTTTTGGATTTTATCTATATTTGATAATATTTTTTCTTCTGTGATAACCATTCTCACATTTACTATGCCAGATTTAGACATTGTAATGTACCTCCTTTATCTTACGCGTGTTTGCTTTTTCGCTATTTCAAATATAATTATACATTAACTAAAGCCAAACTACAAGTGTGTTTGGCTTTTTTTATTTTAAGTTTTCATTACAGAAATATTACAATTTTGTTACAAATTCTTTTTTCTTTCGACATTTTGCTATTTTATTATACTTTCTATTCCCCTAAGTTTCAGCATATTTTGCAATTTTTTATTTATCATTAAGAACTGTCTTGATTTCTTCAAATCTTTTAATTTTTTGAGTTGTTGTTTTTATTAGTTCTTTATCTGTTACTGTAATTTCTCTAATATATTTATATGCTGGCATTGTTTTGTTTACTTTTTTAACTTCTTGCCATAATATTTCTTTTAATTTTTCTGGATCTTCTGTATTGTATATGTCTCCTACTGTTTCTTTGTCATATACTATTTTTGCATGAATTTTATAATCTCCGTCATCTTCTGGATAACCATATACGAAACTTTCTTTTACACCTTCTATTTTATTTAGTAATGCTTCTAATTCTTCTGGATATATGTTTTTTCCATTTTTTAATACTATGACGAATTTCTTTCTTCCAGAAATAAAGATATATCCATCTTTATCTATTCTTGCTAAGTCTCCTGTATGTAACCAACCATCTTCATCTATCGCTTCTTTTGTTGCTTCTTCATTATTGTAATACCCTAGCATGATTGATGGTCCTTTTGCAGCTAATTCTCCTACTCCTTCTTCATTTGGATCAATTATCTTTACATCTAAACTTGGAAATGCTTTTCCAATAGATCCTAATCTTCTATATTTGTCATCTTCTGCTGCAATTACTGGTGAACTTTCTGTTAGTCCATATCCTTGATACATTGTAAATCCTAATTCATTAAATCCTTTTTCTGCTTCTGGATCTAATGCTGCTCCTCCTGCTACAAATAGTCTTACTTTTCCTCCTAATGTATCATGTATTTCTTTAAATAATTTTTTTCTTATATCTATTCCAAATTTTAATAAGAATTGGCTTATTTTTATTCCTTTTTGTACTGTTTTTAATTTTCCTTTTTTCTCTATGTTTTTCATTACTTTTTTATACATACTTTCAAAAAGGATTGGTACTGAAATCATTGCTGTTATTTGATAATCTTTTATATTTTCTGCTATATGTCTAATTCCTTCACAAAATGCAATTGATCCACCTGTTGATATTGGATATATAAATCCAACTGTACATTCAAATGTATGATGTAATGGTAAAAATGATAAGAATCTGTCTTCTGGTGTTAGTTTTATGACTGCTGTTATGTCTTTTAAATTACTACATATATTTTTGTGTGATAACATTACTGCTTTTGACATTGCCGTTGTTCCTGATGTAAATAGCATTATTGACATTTTTTCATTATCTATTTCTGCGTCTAAAAATTCTCTATTTCCTTCTTCTATTAATTTTTTACCTTGCTCAATTAATTCTTTTTCAGAGTAGATATCGTTTTCTTTCTTTTCTAAATCCATTGAAATAAAGTATTTTACTTTTGTTGTTTGTTTCTCTTTTATTTTTTTCATTACTTCATCATATTTTTTTGAATAGAATATTGCCTCTATTTCTGAACGAATCATTAAGTTTTCAATTTCATTATCAGGTAATGCTTTGTCTAATGGTACTACAACTCCTGTACCTGTAACAACTGCAAAATATGCAACTCCCCATTCATATCTGTTTTCTGAAATGACTGCTATTCTTTTATCTTTTAACCCTAGATTAATTAAGGCTGTTCCTAAATTATTTATTTCATTTCTAAATTGTTTGTGGGATATTTCTCTAAATTTTCCTTCTACTTCTGTTTTAAATATATATGCAGGTCTGTCTCCAAACTTTTCTCCTGTTTTTTGAAGCATTTCTTTTAAATTACTATACCCTTCGTTCTTGTAAATTTGTTCTCTCATTTAACATCTAACCCCTTCTTATTTAATTTTTAGACCTTCTATTATTGTATTTTCAAATTCTTTATATAGTTTCATAATGTCAATTTGCCCATCATTTCTTATTTTATATACTAAGCTTGAAGCTATAAGTCCATAAATTTCTGATGCTATTATTTGTGGATTTCCTTGCTTTATTTCTTTTTTCTCTATTCCTTGTCTTACTATTTCTTCTATTTTGCTTATATATGTTAATATTTGTTCTTTACACATTTGGTTTCTTGCTTCATTTCCCCAAAATTGGCTTAATAGGATTGTAATTATATCTTCATATTTGTTCACTATTTTTATTTGTATTAATATTATTGCTTTTATTTTGTCTATATAGTTTGGGAATTTTGCAGTTTTTATATCGATACTGTTTTGTAATAATTTTATGCCTTCTTCGACTAAAAAATTAAATATTTCTTCTTTGCTAGAAAAATGATAATATAGTGTTCCTTTTGCTACTCCTACTGTTGCTGTTATTTCTTCTATACTTGTTGCTTCATATCCTTTTTTTGCAAATAGTTTCATCGATGTTTCAAATATCTTTCTTTTTGTCTTGTTCATATTTACCTTCTTTCCTCTCTTGGCATAAATATAATCAATTCCGAATATCACAAATTAATTTGTTAAATCATTGTTCTTATTATATACTTATATACTTATTTTTGCAATAGTTTTTCTTGCTTTTGACTCTTAGTTCGAATTAAAAAGAATCTCTATTTCTATCCTATCTTGTTTGGACATTTTAGAGATTCTTCGTCTTTTTATTCATATGTAATTTTGAAAATTATTTAAGTAGCTTCAAATTTGGTGTATTTTTCTTATTTTTTGTTATGCTTTCATCACTTTGCTTATTTTCTTTGTTTTCTTTGAATAATAATGCAAAAGTTTCATTTTGCTTTTCTAATATTTTTGCTATGTTTATTCCGTCTATTCTTTGCCTTTCTTTTATTGTTTCTATGTTTTCTATAATTGTCTCTTGTTGATTTTTCATTATATTTTGTTCTTTTTTCATTTGTTTCATTTCTTTTCTTAAAGATGTTTGGCCTTTTTGTAGTTTTTTAATGTCTTGTTTCATTCCTTTTTGTTCTTCTTGAAGATTTTTGATATCTTGTTTCATTCCTACCATTTCTTGTTTTATTTCTGCTTGGCCTTCTTGCAAATCTTTAATGTCTTTCTTCATTTCTTTTTGCTCTTCTTGAAGATTTTTGATGTCTTGTTTCATTCCTGCCATTTCTTGTTTTATTTCTGTTTGGCCTTCTTGCAAATCTTTAATGTCTTTCTTCATTTCTTTTTGCTCTTCTTGAAGATTTTTGATGTCTTGTTTCATTCCTGCCATTTCTTGTTTTATTTCTGCTTGGCCTTCTTGCAAATCTTTAATGTCTTTCTTCATTCCTTTTTGCTCTTTTTGGATGTTTTTGATATCTTGTTTCATCTCTTTTTGCTCTTCTTGGATGTTTTTGATATCTTGTTTCATTTCAACTTGGTCTTCTTTGATTTCATTTACATCCTGTCTTACACCTTTAACTTCTGAATGAATATTTTCAAGTATTGATAAAATCTTTTCTTCCATATATTTATCACCTCACTTTCGGTTATTTTACTATAAGTTAAATATTTCGTCAATAGTTTTTGAGTTTTTTTATTTTTTTCTTGGCGTTTGTTGCTTAAAAACTTGAAAGTTCAATGAATATCTGGAATACTAATTATTAGAATAAAATACATTGAATAAATTTTCGCATATGAATAAAAGCAGCATAATATTACCATATTTTTACAATTATTGCAATATTTTTTACAATTTTTATTAATTATTTCTTTACTTTTTTTATTAAGTAATATAAAATAAACTCAAACTGGATATAATAGAAGAAAAATGATTGGAGGAAACAAATGAAAAATAGAAATGAATTATCATATAAAGATTTAAAAATGACTTGTAATACCGATTTATTCAAATTTGAAACTACTGAGGAATTAGAATCAATACAAACAGGTATTGGTCAAGACCGTGGTATAAAAGCACTAGAATTTGGTTTACAAGTAGATGTGAAAGGATATAACTTATATTTAGAAGGTCCAAGTGGAGTTGGAAAAACTATGTACACTAAAAATTATTTGGACAAAATTTCTAAAAAGAGAAAAGTCCCTTCTGATTGGTGTTATATTTATAATTTTAATAATCCAAATGAGCCTATTGCTGTTTCTTTAACTGCTGGACAAGGCAAAGAGTTTAAAGAAGACATGGACGGCTTTATTAAGGAAATTAGAAAAGATATTAAAAAGACATTTAATAATGATGATTTTGAAAAAGAAAAAGCATTAATTAAACAAGAATTTGAGGCAAAACGTTCAGCTTTATTAGACAAATTAAATCAAGATGCTTCTAAATATAATTTTCAAGTAAAAGCTGCTCAAAATGGAATCTATATGATGCCTGTTTTTGAGGGTAGAGCTATTGAAGAAGAAGAATTTGAAAAATTAGATGAGAATATAAAACAAGAATATGAAGAAAAATCTGTATTGGTTCAAGAACAGATTATGAATGTTATTAGTCAAATAAAGGAAATAGAACGTCAATCTGATAAGAAGATTTCAGAATGGCAATCTAATGTAGCATTATTAACTGTTAATGTTCACATTAATTTCTTAAAATCAAAATATAAGAGAAATAAAAAGATAAATCAATTTTTAAATGATGTAAAACAAGATGTATTAAAAAATATTCCTGTTTTCTTAGAAGATGATACAAAGCAACCACAACCTGGCAGTCAAGGTCCTGCAGTTAGAAAACCTGATCCATGTTTGAATTATCGTGTAAATTTATTTGTTGATAATTCAAATCTTGAGGGTGCACCGGTTATTATGGATTCTAACTATTCATATCATAATATTTTTGGTTCTTTGGAATATGAAAATTATTATGGTGCTTTAAAAACTGACCATACAATGCTAAAACCTGGATTACTTCAAAAAGCAAATGGTGGTTATATCATTTTTCAAGCTAAGGACTTACTCGCAAATGGTATGTGTTATGAGGCATTAAAAAAGGCTTTACGTATAAAAGAAATAAGTATAGAAAATACTGCAGACCAACGTTCATCTTCAATGGTTCTTGTTTCATTAAAACCTGAGCCTATACCTTTAAATTTGAAGGTAATTTTAATAGGAAATGAGCAAATTTATCAGACTTTACTTGCAATGGATTCTGACTTTAGAAAATTGTTTAAAATAAAGGTTGAGTTTGAATCAGAAGCTCCAATTAATGCTGAAAATTTAAATAAACTTGCTCAAATAATTCATGGATTTTGTGAACATGAAGAATTACCACATTTGGATAGAAGTGCAATGGGACGTTTGGTTGAATATGCATCCAAACTTGCTGGAAGTCATAAAAAAGTTTCTACTCGTTTTGATGATTTAATACAGGTCGTAGGCGAGGCTGCTACTTGGGCTAGAATTTCTAAATCTAAGGTGGTTACAGCAAAATTTATTGACAAGGCTTTAGAGCAAAGAACTAAAAGAGTTAAAAAATATGATACTAAGTATTTAGAGATGATAAAAGAAAATTCTCTTTTAATTAATACTTCTGGTTTTGAAGTTGGAGAATTAAATGGTTTAACTGTAATGAGTATTGGTGATTATACTTTTGGTAAACCTGCTAAAATTACTGTTAATACTTATACTGGTAAAAATGGAGTTGTAAATATAGAAAGAGAAGTTGAGATTTCTGGTCCTTCTCATTCTAAAGGTGTATTGATACTTACTGGATATTTAGGAGAAATGTTTGCACAAGATATCCCTCTTTGTTTAACTGCTAGTATTTGTTTTGAACAATTGTATAACGGTGTAGATGGTGATAGTGCTTCTAGTACTGAATTGTATGGATTACTATCTAGTCTTTCTGGAATTCCTATAAATCAATCAATTGCTGTTACTGGTTCTGTTAATCAAAAAGGTCAAATACAACCAATCGGCGGTGTTAATGAAAAGATTGAGGGATTTTTCCAAATTTGTAAAATGAGAGGTTTGGATGGCTCTCATGGTGTTATGATTCCAATACAAAATATTGATAATTTGCAATTATCAGATGAAATTGTAGAGGCTGTTAAAAATAAACAATTTCATATTTATTCTGTTTCTACTATTGAAGAGGGTATTGAGGTTTTAACTGGTGTCCCTGCTGGGAAGAAGGATAAGAATGGCAAGTTCCCTGCTGGTACTGTTAATTATTTGGTTTATGAGAAATTGAAAAAATATGCAGAAACAGTAAATGGAAAAGATGCCTAAAATATGCAAAAAAAATAATAAAAATATTTTTTAATCTCGGCTACCTTTCGTGACGTAAAGAACTTCTAAAAATAAAACAATAGGTCCTCCCGAAAACAGGACCCACCATTGCTTTATTTTAAGAAGTTCTTTTACTACTACAGTCGCATTCGATTTTAAAAAAATATTTTTATTATTTAGTTTTATCTGTATTTTTTCTATTTAATATTATTTAAAATATGTTTTGTAAATTGAATTTATATTTATCTTCTATATGTTCAAGTAAGAAAACACTTTGGTCTAATCTACTCATAACCTCTCCATATTCTCCACCTTCTATTTCTCCTTCTAATCCTGTTAAATTTGTTTCGACTTTTTCTAATTCGTCATGTTCAATATAAAAAGCTAATTTTTCATGTCTTTTTTCCCATTCTTCTTTTAAATTATCAATTTCACTCTTAAGGTTACTTATATCTATGTTCTCTTCATTTTCAGAAATTTCTGTTCTTATGTTGTTAAGTAAATTAACCATTTCGTCTACAGATTCTTTTGTGTATTTTTGAGTAACACCATTTCCAATAAAAATAGTTGTTACAATAGTTATACAAATAATTATTTCTTTTAACATATTTTTAAGCTCCTATGCACTTTCTTTTTTTTGGCAAAAAATTTGACCTTTTCCATCAATTGTCACAACCAAGGCTTCTTCTGGTTTTATACCAAATTTTTCTACTTGTTTTTTTAACCAGTTATAATTTTTCCCAAGTAATTTTAAATTTTTATTCATTACTTTACCATCAATTACTAAATCATATGGTATTCCTTCATAATCAGGTTGTATATTAAAATCTTCTGGTATAGTTCCCCTTTTTTCTGGTTTTTGAATTACAGTTACATCTCCACTTGTTTCTAAAATTGCATATTCTACATCTCCTAAATTTACGATATTGTTGCTCCTCAATTTTTCTTGCAGTTCATTAATTGTAAATCTTTCTTTTTTTAGTGCTTTTGCATCAATTTTTCCTCTATATATTAAAATCCTTGGTTTTCCACAAATTATTTCCCTACCTTTTAAACTTTTTAAATTTATCATTGATATTATTAAATGCATTAATAATAATCCTAAAATTGGAATTATTCCATTAAATATAGGTATTCCTGTTTCTGTCATTGGAATTGTTGCTAAGTCTGCTATCATTATTGATATTGCAAGTTCAAATGGCTGTAATTGCCCTATTTCTCTTTTTCCCATTAATCTCATTACAATTAAAACTATGATGTATAACACTATTGATCTAAAAAATGTAATTAACATTTTAATTCTCCTAACCTGCTTATTATTTTTCTTTTTAATTTAGTAAATAGTTTTCAATTTTTTTAAATTTCTTTTTTATTTTTTACAAATTTTAACTTTTTTATACGAATTTTTTTGAATAAATATATTTTTTTAGTTAATAATAATTGTAGAACCTTTTAAAAAAGTACATGATGAATTTTTAAACTAAGGAGGTTAGACTTATGCAAGAAGCACAAGGAAGTCAATCAAAAGGTGGAGCTTCTACTGCTTGGCAGGTTATTGGTAGATTAGTTGCCGCTGCTGTAGTATTAGCTATTACTGCATTTTTCACACCTGGATTTACCATTAATAGTATTTGGACTTTAATTATAGCTGCTGTTGTTTTAACAGCCATAGATTATTTAATTGTTAAATTCACTGGACTACATGCTAGTCCATTTGGTAAAGGGTTTGTAGGATTTGCATTAGCAGCTATTACATTATATGTCACTCAATTCTTTGTAGCTGGATATTCAATTTCTTGGATTGCTGCTATTATTGGTGCTTTAATTTATGGTGTAGTTGATTACTTTATTCCTGGAAATCAACAAATGTAGTTCAAAAAGCTCACACATAATTTGTGTGAGTTTTTTGTGACTTCCAATTTAATTAAACTATACTTTATAAAAAGAAACCTAGCTAAATAATAAAGTTAGGTTTCTTCTTATAAAGTTTTAATGAAAACTTTTACTTATTGATGGAATGCATGTTATTAATTAATAATATTAAAGAGTTGCAATATCCATTCCAAATGCTGCCCAAACACTACCATTTACCACCTTCAATGTATGGTAGCCAGCAGTTAGTGACCAAATTGTTACTCCTGTAGAATAGCCATTACTTGTAGCCACTTTTGCCCCATCAATGTAAATGGTAACTGGTGCTGCTTGGTCACCTTCTTGTGCTGACGATGTGTAAACAACTTTAACAGCTAATGGTGCATTTGTATGAAATGTTTTTGACATTGAAGCATATGGTTTCAGTTCTCCTGATAAATAAGTTACTTGAGTGGTTCTAGTCTCATGACTAGTATTGTCAGCAGCATTAGCTTTAGTCGCTGGAATAACCGTTCCGATTATACAGCAAAGTAAAGCCAATACAAAGAATTTCCGTCCTATATTGCTTATTGTTTTTTTCATAGTCCATCCTCCTATAAATGCATTCCATCAATATTATATAGTAGGTTTTCCCACTATGAGTAATATTATATTCTTATTTTTTTTATTTGTCAATTATTTTTCCAAAAATTAACATTGCCTTTTGTTGTTGTGTCAATGATGTGAAACAAAATTATATAAAAATTTAATCTATATAATTAAATTGCACAATTAACCATACCATATTCTTCTAATTTAGCTCTTTTCTCTTTTGGTGTTAAATATCCTAATACTGCCATTGGTATATCATTTGACCTCTTAACATATCTTTTCCCTTGTTCTCTTAAATCTTCTAAACTATAGAACTTTAGATAACTATAAAATCTTTCGTTATCATTTCTATGACTTCTTTCTACCTTTCCATTATGCTCTGGCGTCCTTGGTTGTATCTTATGATGCTTTATTCCTAACTCCTTTAACAATTTATCTAATGGATGTTCTTTCTTTATATCTGCTCTATTATATGTGAATTCTACCCCATTATCTGTTTGTATTTCTTTTGGTTTATATCCTAAATATCTTATTACTCTCTTTACGAAATCTACTGTATTTGTTGGCGTATGCTCTTCATACCAATATAAATATCTCTCCCTTGTTGCTTCATCTATATATGTATATTGGTAAAACCTTTTATCTTCTGATAAGTTACTACTCTTACATTCATTTGGTACGTATTTTACGTCCATTTGTCCTTTTTCTCCTACATTCTCTGGTGTATGATATTTTTTATTATGTTTCTTCTTTGATGTGTTCTTTATATTCATTCCTTTGTAGAATTTTATGTTTAACCTTCTCATTACTCTATATAATGCTGTTATTGTTCTTGTATATCCTTTTTCTCTTTTTAGTTTTACCCATAACTCACATAATGTTATTCTTGGATTTCTTCTTACATAATTTCTTATCCTTCTTATTTCTTTATTTGTATGTGCATTTGGATGTCTTGTTTTTGGTTTATGTGATTTATCTGTTATACTTTCTATTGTTCCATCATATTCTTTATTCCATCTCCATAATGAAACCCTTGATATATGGTACTTTCTACACACATAATTTATATCCCCACAATTTCTATACATCTCTACTGCATATTTTCTTGTATTAATATCATGTGGTAGGTATCTTTTTTTATTTTTTTCTGTTATAATATTATTCATAAGTGATTCAAATCTCCTTTATATAATTTTTGTTTCGCAACTTAATTATATATGATTTGAATCACTTATTCAATTTTTATTATTTTTGTTTCACATCTATTGTAACACTACATTTTCCAAAAATTAACATTGCCTTTTTAATATTCTATTTCTTGTATTGTATCTTTTTCTTTTTTTATTTACTCCATGTGCCACACAATTGTCGTTACATACTGTATGTAACCACTGTTAATTTCCACTAATTCTTACTCTTGCTTCATGTGAATCTACTAGTTTAGCTTTTCCTTTTCTTTTTTACTTTTCTTTGCCACTTCTTTTGTTTTATATTTAAAATTACTCCTTTGATTAATACTGTTTTATTATCTGTTATTTTTTTATAAATTTTAAACATTTATCTATTACTACATATTTCTTATTAACAAACATACTATCAAAAGCTTTTAAATCATTTCTATAATGTGATAAATTTTTGAATTATTTTAAAAACATACTTTTAATTTTTTGTCCTACTAATTTCATTTCTGTTTTTTCTCTACAATTATAAATTACTTTTTTAAATTCGTCTGCTGAAGAAGATCTACTCGAATTTTAACTGTTTCTATTCAATCTCGATTTCAAATCTACAATTATGCTATCTTTTTGTTTCATCTGTTTTTCCACGTGCTCTTTTTGTATTCATTGCTATATCCTATTTTTTTATTTCTTTATATTCTTCGATTCTGTTTTTCTTGCTCAATTTATTTAATTACTCGTTCTGTATCTGCAATTTGTTGAGGTATATTTTTTAGTCTCTAAATCTTTTATTATATGCATCCAAAAAAGTTTATAACATCCATATTTTATTACTATTAAGGACACTGTAACATTCTGTGGATAATTAATTTCTATTTTTTCATTTTGTGAATAACTCTTTTTCTCTCTGAATAGTCACTTATTTTCAAAATAAATAATATGTTCACTTTTATATATACTTAATTTTCAAACATTTTTATAATTCCTATCAAATTTTCATATTTAATCCTATTTTTAGAAATACTCATAGAGCCAAATACAATTATAAATACAAATATTACACATAATGCTATGTTTTTCCAAGAAATATACATACTATACAAATAGTTATTATTTATTTCATATTCAATTTTATATATTAAAATAAATATCAGTATACCTAATGTAATTCCAATAAGAAGTGCCTTTATACAATAATAAAAACATTCAAATCTAAGCATTTTATTTAATTGTCTTTTGGTCATTCCTAACGATTTCAAAATTGCAAAATTTCTTTTTCGTAATTGTATATTAGAATATATAATATTAAATATATTTAATATGCAAGATATCGCAATTAATCCAATAAAACTATATAGAAACATTCCCATTATTAATCTTTTATTATTATTTGATTCTATTTGCTTTTGATAGTTTATACCTGATATTTCAGTTCTAGCATATTCATTTATATACTCATCAATACCTGTTGGGTTACTAGAATTAATATATAATCTAATATCACTATTATTATCAAATCCATTATTTGTATTAAAAAAATCTCTTTGCTCAATTGTCATTTCATGGTTGATATTGTTTAAGGTATTTTTATTTACAAATATAGCTACTGGTGAATCATATAAATCAGTAATACTAGAATAATTAAAATATCCATAAAAGTCATCTTTCACTAATTTTATTTTTAAATCAATATTTTTTATGGCAGAATAATTATAATCAATATCTTTATCTATTACATCATTTATTTCTTCATCTTGGAATTGTATGTCTTGATTTCCTAAATTAGTTATTGAAAGTGCTATATTATCTCCTTCTTTAAAATTTGTTACATGAAAATTTGCATATTGTGGCAAATTAATATTATTCAATAATATACATTCTCCATCCTCTAATTTTTCAATTCCACAATTATCTAGAAAGTTGTTGTATATTTCATCTTCTATAATTGTAAATATAGTACATGTAAGTAACGGTATTTCTGGATTACTTTCGTTATAAAATATATATTGATTACTTCCTTCTGTGTTCCAAAATTCTAATAATTCTTTATTTATATTCTCTAACTTTACATTTAAATTTAAAGTAGTTATATTTTCTCTCGTGTAATAATTGTTTATTAAATTTCTATCTTTTAAATTTTTAATTAATTCATCACTATTTTGCAAATTATTTACATATGCCAAGTAATTATAATTTTTATTTTCATTATATGCACGCGCATAAATATTTCCTATATAATTACTACAAACTATAAACAAGACTATACAAATTACTAAAGACATTATTATTGATGAACTATTACCTCTACTCCTTTTTATGTATTTATACCCCAAAGATGATTCATAACTCAATATTCTAGATAATAATAGTTTTTTATTTGTTTTCTTATTACTCACCTGTATTTCATTTATTTCTTTTATCGCTTCTATCGGTGAAATTTTGCTTATTTTTACAACAGGTATAAGTGCTGATATGAAAACAGTTATAAATATAAATAATATGTCAGTTCCTAAATAGTTTAAAGAAAAATACATTTTTATAGGAACTGTATTTCCTGCTATAAATATTGACTGGTCTTGTAATATCAAATTTGATACTAAGTTTTCAATTTTATATAATATGATATTTACTATTCCAACGCTAATCAAAATAGAAATAGGTACGGCTATCAAAGTTATTATAAACATTTCTTTAAATATAATTTTTCTTATTTGCTTTTTTGTGTAACCTATACTACGTAATGTTCCAAATTCTTTTTTTCTAGAATTTAATGTTATACTTAATGTTGTAAAAATCAGTATAAATGATGCTATTACAATAATTAATATTAATGTTATTCCTACTAGGTAGAAAGAATTTTTAAATTCAGAATTAGATACTAAAGAGTAATTTAATAATTCTTCATTATATGAAATATTATCACTTGATATATTTAATGTTTTTGTTATCTCTTCTGCAGTATCATAAACATTTTGTATATGTGTGTTTGATACATATACATCTACTATGCTTTCATTAGTATTTTCACTTTCGTCCATATATGTTATTGCACCATGTATACTTTCAGTAATAGAACTTTTGTCATATTTGCTTGAATTCAATATTCCAACAATAGTATATTCTTTTGAAAATTCTCCACTTTCAAATATAAATTTGTCACCTATTTCATATGTTTCTTTAGCAAGATTTATATCTTCACTATCTATATTCATAGTAGATATAGCTATTTCATTTGAATTTTCAGGTAATCTTCCCGCTTTTATATTAGTTGCTAATAAATTCTGCATGCTATTTTCATCATATGAATATAATTCTACATAAATTGATGTAACACCAGTTGATGGAATATTCATTAACCCTATATTATGTGTTTTTGAAATTTCTTTGATTTGATTAAAATTATTTAGTTGTTTGTAATCTTTATATGTAATATTTGATATTTTTGTATCCCAATTGTCTTTATGTCGTACAGAATTTATTAAATATTGTTGATAGCTAGATAAAAGTAGTAATATTGAAAATATTGCAACATTAACTATTACTATCCCTAATAAAATTGATAATGTTCTTTTCTTATTTTTTAGTAAATTTCTACTAATTATTTTATTTAATACTTTAATTTGAATCTACCCCTTTTATCATATGTTTCTATGTATCTATGTTTCAGAAATGATTTTTCCATCTTTTAATTCTATTATTCTATCTGATTGTTTTGCTATTTCTAAATTATGTGTTACTATTACTAAAGTTTGTTTCAATTTCTTATTTAGGTTTTTTAGAAGATTAATAATGTTTTCAGAATTTTTACTATCTAGATTTCCAGTAGGTTCATCAGCTAATATAATTGAAGGAGAATATATTAAACTTCTTCCAATTGCTACTCTTTGTTGTTGTCCTCCTGATAATTGATTTGGCAAAAAGTCTCTTCTGTCCTTTATATCTAATATTTCTAGGATATTATCTAATCTTTTTTTATTAACATTTTTATGGTCTAGCAAAATTGGCAATGTTATATTTTCTTCAACAGTTAATGTCGGAATTAAATTGTAGAACTGATATATTATTCCTATTTTACTTCGTCTTATTCCTGCTAATTGATTATCTGTTAAATTTGCCAAATTAATGTTTTCTAACCATACTTGTCCCGAAGTTGGTTTGTCTATCCCTCCTAAAATATGTAATAATGTTGACTTTCCAGAACCTGATGCACCAATGATTGAAATAAATTCTCCTTGATTTATTGTGAATGAAATATTATCTAACGCTTTGACTGAATTATTGTTTGAGCCATAAATTTTTGAAATGTTTTCCACTTTTAAAATTTCCATATATGTTCTCCTTAGTATCTATTAAGAAACTATTGATTATAAATGATTGGTGGATATCCTTAAAAAGGAAACCGATTTTTTATAATCAATAGTTTCTTATAAATATTAGTATTTTTATCTCTTTTCAACTATTTCATTTTGATTTTTATAAATACTTTTCTCTGGTACAACACCTCTAACAGAAGATAAAGGATAAATATTAGTATTTTTTCCAATAACTGTTCCTGGATTTAATACACTACCACATCCTACTTCAACTTCATCACCTAACATTGCACCAAATTTTTTCAATCCTGTTTCTATTTTTTCTTTTCCATTTTTTACAATAACTAATTTTTTGTCTGACTTTACATTTGAAGTAATTGAGCCTGCCCCCATATGTGATTTGTATCCTAGAATTGAATCTCCTACATAATTATAATGTGGTACTTGAACTTTATTAAATAAAATTACATTTTTCAATTCAGTTGAATTTCCAACAACTGCTCCTTCTCCTACAATTGCTTTTCCTCTAATAAAAGCACAATGTCTTATTTCTGCATTTTCTCCGATAATTGCTGGTCCATGTATGTATGCAGTTGGTGCTACTTTAGCACTTTTAGCAATCCATACATCTTCTCCCACTTTTTCATATTTTGCTTCATCTAGTTTATTTCCTAATTCTATAATGAAGTCACTTATTTCAGGCAATACTTCCCATGGATAATCATGTTTTTCTAGTAATTCTTTTGCAATTGTTTCTTCTAAATTATATAAATTTTTTATTTTACATTCTTCCACTTTTTTTCCTCCTCTTGTGGTCAGTCAGGTTCGGACTGACCATTTTTGGCTACTTTTGGGACGGCACTTTTTTAATGGTCATCTTTATTCAAAGTTTAAATTCTATTGGATTAGTTATAAATATATCATTTTAATTATTTTGAGGTCCGTCCCTAAATCCCTAAAATCAGGGATTTTTAGGACCGTCCCCTAATCCCTGTTTCTGTTCCAGAACTTTTCATACAACTCTTTTGCTGTTCTTGGACTGTCTACACCATCTTTATTTTTTACTGGTGCAAAATCATCTTCTCTTTTTCCTCTTAATATTGCTATGTCATCAAAAAATTCAAATGCATCAAATATGAATGATTCAAATTTATATGAATTTGGTTCTTCTGGTATTACTTCTTTGCCTTCTTCATCTATATATGAATTTTTCTTGAATGCGCTATGATACATTAATGTTTCTTTACTAATTTTTTCTATTGCATCTATTGTATATAGGTTACACATTATATGTGATTCTCCATATTTAAGTTCTCCATTTTCGTCCACTTCTTCTGCCATTTTTTCTGGTAACTCTGCATATTCTATTACTTTTGGGTGTCCATTCATTTTACAAAATACTCCTACTTTTTCATGAGGGTTTGCTTTTACTACTGATTTTGATGCTATTTGTACTCCTTTTTTTATTGCCATTCCTAAAAGCACAGTATCTGCCATTTTTAATAGAACATTATCTACTCCACCAATGAATACCCATTTAACTCCTCTTTCTTTCATGTCTGCTAAACTTCCACTTGCTCTTAATGAAGAATATGTACCACCATTGCCATCAGATGCTTCTTTTATTTTCATATCTTTATTGATTAAAAGTTTTCCTTCTGTATCTACTAATGGTAATTCACTTTGTGTGAATATCATCACATCATCTTTGTTATATCCAAAGTAATTATTTTTCTCTAAAAATTCTACTGTTTGTTTGTTATTCTCTTTACTTGTCATAATATACCATGGAATACTTACATTGTATTTTTTATTTGCTTCTTTTAAATTTTCTGCTAATATTTCGAATAAATATTTTCCTTTACCATATACATCTAATTTAAATGTTCCTTTTGGACCTGAATGTCCTAATCTTGTTCCTTGACCTCCTGCCATTGTTACAACTGCATATTGATTTTTTTCTATAACTGCTTCTCCTAATTTTTCGAATTCATCTTTTTGCTCTGGTGTTAGTTTTGCTTTATCTAAATATGGTAATGGTTCTATTTTATTTTCTTTTATTTCAATTTCTTTTTTTGTATTATCATATAATTCCATTATTTGATGAAAATCTATATGGTTTATTTGTTCTATTAATTCTGCTTTTTGTTCTTCATCTAATTTTTCTAATAATTTTATAATATGTTCTTGATTGTACATTTTTAAAATGTCAATTGCATCTTGTACTTTATCCATCCTCTTTTTCATCCTTTCAGTACTATATTATATTCAATCTATACTAATGGTGCTATTTTATCACATATTTTTTTTATTATCAAGTTTTTTAATCAAACTTGTCATATTACGGAAAAATGCTCAATATATATTAACTAAAGTAATTTGTACAAACATTTTTACTGTTCAAAATACAGTAATTAAGTTACACGAATTTTAAGGAGGTAAATAGATGGAAAATACTAGTTTGTATCAAGACATCGCAAAAAGAACAGATGGTGATATTTATGTAGGGGTGGTAGGTCCTGTTCGTACTGGTAAATCTACTTTTATAAAGAAGTTTATGGATTTATTAGTAATTCCAAACATAGAAAATAACTACAAAAAAGAACGTGCAAAAGATGAATTGCCACAAAGTGCTGGTGGCAAAACAATAATGACAACAGAGCCTAAATTTGTTCCAAATGAGGCTGTTGAAATAACTTTAGATAATAATCTAAAATTTAGAACTAGATTAGTTGACTGTGTTGGTTATTTAGTTGATAACGCTATTGGTTATTTAGAAGATGATATGCCAAGAATGGTTAAAACACCTTGGTCTGATGAGGAAATTCCTTTTGAAACTGCTGCTGAAATTGGAACTAAAAAAGTTATTGAAGAACATTCAACTATTGGGATTTTGATAACAACTGATGGTAGCATTACAGATATTCCAAGAGATGATTATATTAAGGCTGAGGAAAGAGTTGTATCTGAATTAAAGGCATTAAACAAACCTTTTGTAATTTTGCTAAATTCATATTCTCCTGAATCTGATTATGCAAAAGAATTGGCCCAAAACTTAAGCGAAAAATATCAAACAACAGTTATTCCAATTAATTGTGAGTATCTAACAATTGATGATATTAATGAAATATTTTCAAAAATTTTATATGAATTTCCAGCTAGTCAAATTCGTATAAAATTTCCTAAATGGATTGACGGTTTAGATTTTAGCCACCCATTAAAGGCTGAATTATATAAAGAAATTAAAGATGCTTTTTCAGATATTAGAGTTTTGAAAGATGTTTCTAATTGTGTAAATAAAATATCAACTACTCAAATAATTTCACAAACTAAAATATCTAATATCCAACTAGGTTCTGGTAATGTAAATATTGATATTACTCTAAAAGAAGAATTATTTTATCAAGTGTTATCAGAAATTACAGAAGTTCCTGTTTCTAATGAAGGTGACTTATTTAGCATAATTTCAGAACTTTCTAAAACCAAGAAAAAATATGACAGAATATCTTATGCATTGGATGAAGTTGAACGTAAGGGCTATGGTATTGTTACTCCTTCAATTGATGATTTAGTTTTAGAAGAACCTGAGATGATTAAACAAGGTTCAAGGTTTGGTGTAAAATTAAAAGCAACTGCTCCTTCTATTCATTTAATAAAAACAAATGTAGAAACTGAAGTTTCACCTATTGTCGGCTCAGAAAAGCAATCAGAAGAATTGGTGAATTACTTATTATCTGAATTTGAAAGTAATCCAAAAGAAATTTGGGAATCTAATATCTTTGGAAAGAGTTTGCATGAACTTGTAAATGAAGGCTTACAAACTAAACTTGCTAAAATGCCAGAAGAAGCACAAATCAAACTTCAAGAGACTTTAGAGAGAATTGTTAATGAAGGTAGTGGTGGATTAATTTGTATTATCCTTTAGGAGGGATTTAGGGGACGGTCCTAAAAGTCCCTCCTTTTAGGGATTTTTAGGACCGTCCCCCTAGTCCCTGATAATGTAGGATAACTAAAGACTTTTCCACCCTCTGTAAATTGTCCACTTGGTGTGTGGTCTTGCATAAATTCACTTGAGCCTTTTAAGAAATATCTATATCTTGAACTTTGGCTAACATATCCAGTTGATGATACTGGATCATCCCATGTACAATCTATCGCATACCAATTTCCATTTAATTGTACATAATTCCAAGCATGGTTTTCTGTTTGTCCTTGTGAATTTGTTCCTGTTCCAATAACTAATGTACAAGGTATTCCTAATTCATCCATTAGATATTTAAAACTTCTTGCATAACCTTCACAAACCGCTCTCCCATTTACTAATGCTCCATAAACATTGTATATATTACTTTGAGATACTGTTGTATCATATTCTATATTTTCTACTAAATAATCATGTACCATTTTTATATCATCATATACATTTCCACTTCTATTTTGTAATATTTGATTTTTTACTTGTTCTATTTGACTAATTGCATTTTCTACTTGTGCTTGTGATGTAAATTCATCTATAAAATAATTATTTTCATTACCGTTATTTATATACACATTATATGTAATACTATTTCCAAGAGTTGTAGTTTCAATATTTAGATACATTTTATTTGGACTCAAATAAAATATCTCCGGATTATCATATGTATATGCTTCAATTGCGGATTGATAATATTTTCCTAACAAATCACTACCATTTGCTTGATTTAATATATCTGAAAAGCTATTTCCTAGGTCAATTCTATAAGTTCCACTTTTCATGTTTTCTTTATTACTTTCAAATGCTTTATAAATTGTTTGTGATGGTTCTTCTAGTTGATTATAAAAATATTTGTCTACTGTTACATTACTATAATCAACATTGACAGCAGTACTTTGCCCGCTATCTTGTATTTGGTCAAATGGATTTTCTATGATTTCTGGTGTTTTTATATCTTGGTCTATTGTATTTCTATTTTGATTTTCAGAAATTACTGTTTGCACACCTTCAACTTCTGCCCCTGCTTGAAGATCTTTAAATTCTTGCCAAAAAATCATTCCGAAAAGTGCAAATACAGCTATTATCAAAATTGTTACAATAGATATAATAAATGTTGCAAGTCTACTTCTCATATCTTTTGTTCCCTTCTTTTTTTGTTATCATTGATTTTTATAATATCTATTGGTTGATAATTGATTTCAAAAAAATTGGTGGATATCCTTAAAAGGGGGACCAATTTTTTTGAAATCAATTATCAACATAAATACTATTTAAAATCACCTTTCTATTTTATTATATCATTTTTTTATAACAATTAATAGTATATTTTCCTATATTTTTGAAATACTAATTAAAAATATATTTTTAAGGAAGTGGCTATGCAAATTAAAGATTTATGGCAAAAATATTTTGCCTATACACCAGTTCAAGAATATGAATTTAATTTAACATCAGATCCTGAACAAAATTCTCAAGCACAATCAGATAATGTAGAAAATCCACAAAAACAAATTGAGAACATTTTTCCTAGTTTATCTGTTAATTTAGAATACATGAAAACAAGATATAATTTAATGATAAACAGTGATGTTGTATTAAGAGAATTTACATTAAATGCTAGAGGAAAACAATATAATGCTTTTCTATTCTACATTGATGGCATGGTAGATTCTAACATATTAGATGATTTTGTTTTGAAGCCATTAATGTTACGTAATAAAAGTAATATTTATGACGGTAGCCAACATAAGGTTGTTTCTGAAGCAGTTGCTAATAATATCACCGTTAGAAAAGTGAAAAAATTTGATTTATCATCATATATCATGAGTTGTCTAATGCCTCAAAATAATGTAAAAACACAAAATAAATTTTCTGATATTATATCTGGAATTAATTCTCGGAAATTGTGCATTATTTATTGATACATTATCAGTTGCTTTTGATATTGAAGTTAAGGGTTTTAAACAACGTAGTGTTGATAAACCATCAAATGAAATTGTTGTAAAAGGCCCTCATGAAGCATTTGTAGAAAATATTCGTACAAATACATCTTTACTTAGACGAATAGTAAATTCAGAAGATTTAGTAATAGAAAATGTAGAAGTTGGAAATCTTACAAAAACAAAATGTGCAATATGTTATTTATCTGATATAACTAATGACGATTTAATCGCTGAAGTTAAATATAGAATTAATAATTTGGATATAGCTTCTTTACTTTCTTCTGGTCAATTAGAACAACTAATTTCTGACAAGAGTTCTTTAAATGTTCCTCAAATGTTAGCAACCGAAAGGCCTGATAAGGCTAGTAGCTATCTATTAAATGGAAGAGTTGTAGTTTTAGTAAATGGATCTCCATATGCATTAATTATGCCAGCAGTTTTAAATGATTTTTTAAGTTCACCTGATGATATGAATGAAAAACCTCTTTTTGCAAATTTTCTAAAATTTATCAGAGGTTTTGCAACATTTTTGACCTTGCTACTACCTGGTCTTTATATTGCAATAACAAGTTTTCATCAAGAATTATTGCCAACAGAATTGTTGTTTTCTATTTTAGCATCTAGAGAGAATGTACCTTTTCCAAGTTTTGTTGAAATTTTCTTATTAGAAATTTCATTTGAATTAATACGTGAAGCTGGACTTCGTGTTCCTTCTCCTCTTGGACCTACTATTGGAATTGTTGGAGCCTTAGTGTTGGGACAAGCTGCAGTTTCTGCTGGTGTTGTTAGCCCAATTTTAGTTATTGTTGTTGCAATTACAGGAATTTCATCTTTTGCTATACCAGATTATTCATTTGGATTACATGTACGTATAACTCGTTTTATATTCATATTTTTAGGATATTTATGCGGATTTCTTGGAATTGCATTAGGGTTATTTGTATATTTATCAATGATGGCTGGAACAACATCATTTGGAGTTCCATATATGACTGGTGTTTCTCCATTGGAAAAAGTAAAAGGAAATACTTATATTCTTCCACCTATTTGGAAAAGAGAATATCGTTCAACTTTCCTTCGTTCTAAAAAGGAAAAGAAACAAGCTAACATTTCAATGAAATGGAGAGATTGAAAAATAATTACAATCAAATTTGTTACTTAGAAAGGATTAATAGTAAAAATGAATAATTCAAGGATTTCAGTTCCAGAAGCTATTAGTGTAATTTTAATTGTTTTTGTTGCACACACTTTGGTTTCTTTACCTAAAAGTCTTTTAAATGTTACAAGTTCTGCAACTATTATTAACTTATTATATGTTGGTATTATCATGTTTTTTCTTGTTCTTTTAATAGTAAAACTTTTTAAAGGGTTTGCAGGTCAAGATATTATTGATATTTCCAGCTTTCTTGGTGGACCTGTTTTTCAAAAGATTGTAGGTATGATTTTTATATTGTATTTTATTTTTAGTAGTAGCATTTTGCTTAGAAATTTTTGCGAGTGTTTAAAAACAGTGTATTATCCAATGACTAGCCTTTTCTTTATACTTCTTACTTTTATTATTGCACTTTGTATTTCTAATAACTTTAGTTTTTCTGTTACTGCTAAGATTAATTTGATTATTTTGCCTATAATTTTTATTAGTATATTATTTATATTTTTTGCTAATAACCAGAATTTATCTTTTGAAAATATGACACCTATACTTGGTAATGGCCTTTTTGATACTTTTGTTACTGGGCTTGGTAACTTAGGTGCTTTTGGCGGAATTGTGTTTTTATATTTTATTTCTCCATATTTAAAAGAGCCTAAAAAATTCAAAAGAATAGCAATGATTTCAATTGGACTTTCTATTATTTATCTTATAATTTGTGTTGCTATAATTCTTTTGACATTTACATTTTTGTTAAAAGTTGATGAAATTATGCCTCTGTATTCTGCTGCAAGATATATTGAATTTGGCTCATTCTTCCAAAGGTTAGAATCTATCCTTTTATTGATATGGATTATTGGTATGGCTTGTTATTTTAGTATTACTCTTCACATTACTATGAATATCTTTAAGAACATTACTAATATTAGAAACTCAAAACCGCTTCTTGTTCCTTTTGCTTTATTGATGCTTTCTATTAGCTTATTACCTTCTAATTATAGTATTTCTAAGTATCTGGAGACTGATATATATCCTCGTCTTGTTATTTGGATTGGGCTTGTTCTTAGTACATTAATTTTATTACTTGCTTATTTGAAAAAACGTATTGGAAAATTTTCTAGTAGTTTAAAAAATGGAAATGTTTCTGTAAATGTTTCTAAGTAATATTTTAAAAAAATGGAGTTTTAAAAATGAAAGTATGGATTAGACGTCTATTTATTTTAATTATAATGATAATATTTTTAGTAGCTTTTTCTGGCTCTTATTCTGCTTTAAGTATCGACAATTTGTCAACTGTTGTTGCAATAGCAATAGATACTTCTGATACTAATCAATTACGAATGAGTTTCCAGTTTACTAATGCCTCTTCTGTTTCAGAATCTGGCTCAACAGAACAATCTCCTTCAATTATTTATAGTATTGATTGTTCTTCAATTAGCAATGGCATTAACTTAATGAATACTTATATAGGAAAAGAACTTAATTTATCACATTGTAAGATAATTGCTTTTTCAGAAGAATTGGCGATGAGTGGAATTTCTGAAGAAGTTTATACTTTATTTAATAATGCTCAAATTAGACCATCTACAAATGTTGTTATTACCAAGTGTACTGCAAAATATTATTTAGAAAATTCTAAGCCTTTGGCTGAAAATTTATTAACAAAGCATTATGAAATCTTTGCTAATTCTAGTAAATCAACAGGTTATACAGTTAATGCTACTCTTGGAGAATTTTTTAGTAGCCTTATTTGTGATTCTTGCGAAGGATATGCGATTTTAGGTGGTGTTAGTTCTGAAGATAATGAAACAACTACAAGTATCGATTCTCAAAAAGATTCTTCTAACAAAGCAAATTCTTCTTCTTTAACGGGTAAAGCTACAAGTGAAAATATAGGTATGGCTGTTTTTAAAGGAGATATGTTAGTGGGAGAATTAAATTCTATTGAAACTTTGTCTTTTTTAGCAACAAGAAACGAAATTTCTAGCTTCTTAGTTTCTGTTCCAGATCCTAATGATAGTAATTCATATATAGATATTTATCTAACTCCTATTATTGATTCTAAAGTGGATGTAGATATTGTCAATGGTTCTCCATATATAAAAGTCTCTTATTCTTTTACTGGGCGTATTTATTCAATGAAAGCAGATTCTAATTATTTAGATGATGATGTACTAGATAAAATTTCTGATTCTTGTGCAAATTATTTGGAAGCTGTTTTTTCAAACTACTTATACAAGACTTCAAAAGATTTAGAATCTGATATTAATGGTTTTGGCAAAAATGCTAGAAGTAAGTTTTTAACGACTCAAGATTTTGAGAATTATGATTGGCTTGAACATTATTCTGATAGTTTCTTTGATGTGTCTGTTGATGTTTCTATTCGTTCAAGTTATCTACTAACTGAAACCTAAATAAAACTTTTATTCTAAAAATTGTTTCAAAAAATCGGTCCCCCTTTTAAGGATATCCACCAATTTTTTGAAATCAATTTTTAGACTTATAAACTTAATCTTAATGTTTGGAGGTTTTTATGTTTGATTCTTTACAATTTATTTTATTTATTATTGTTATAGTATTTATTTTTCTAAAGGTTGTAGCTTATGGTTTATATGAGATAAAGCAAGAAAATAACAAGTTTGGCGGGATTACTGTTATTGTGTTTTCTTTGGCAGTTTCAATACTTAGTATAGTTTCACTATTTTCAATTTAATGATTTTGGGACGGAGAAAAAATTATTGTCAAATAATCTCAAAATCAATCTGTTTCAGAATCTTGCTAGCTTTCTTTACTCTAATTTTAACCTTATCACCAATTTTGTATACTTTATTTGAATGTTCACCAATTAGCTGTTTTCTATCTTCATCATAAATAAAATATTCGTCACCTAAATCATCAAAACGAATTAATCCTTCAATTGTGTTTTCAAGTTCTACAAACATTCCAAATGAAGTAATTGAAGATACAATACCTTCATATTCTTCACCAATTCTTGATTCCATGTATTCAGCCTTTTTCAAATCTTCGGCTTCTCTTTCAACTTTAGTTGCAATCTTTTCTCTTTCTGATGACTGTTTTGCTTTATCTTCTGCTTGTTTTTGATGTTCTTCTATCCAGTTTTCTTTTACATCATAATTTTCTTCTAAATATTTTGATATTACTCTATGAATAAATAAATCTGGATATCTTCTGATTGGTGATGTGAAGTGGCAATAATATTTACTTGCTATTCCAAAATGTCCTTTATTTTCTGCCTCATATCTTGCAAGCTTAAGTGTTCTTAACACTAAGTTTGATACTACTTTTTCTTCTTCTTTTCCTTTTGTTTCTTCCAAAATTTTTGCAAATTCTTTTGGATATATATTATCTTTATTTGCCTTTATTTTTAATCCAAAATTAATTAAAAATTTATTTAATTCTTGAATTTTTTCTATGTCTGGTTTTTCATGTACTCTATATATAAATGGAGCTTGTAACCAATAAAATTTCTCTGCAATTGTTTCAT
The DNA here is from genome assembly GCA_944388775.1 of uncultured Clostridia bacterium. GTDB lineage: Bacteria > Bacillota > Clostridia > TANB77 > CAG-508 > CAG-269. Next base: position 26,743 of record CALXKC010000004.1, read on the forward strand.
TTGCAGATAGCATAAATTGTTCAATAATTTCATTTGCAAAACTTGTTTCATATTTTCCAACAGAAACTACTTTACCATCTATATCTAAACCAATTTTGCTTTCCGGAATATCTAAATTTAAATATCCTTGTTCCATTCTTCTATTTTTTAGAATTATTGCTAGTTCTTCCATATTTTTAAATTCTTGTATATATGGTTTATAGTGGTTTATTACTGTTTCATTCCCATCTAAAATTGCTTGAACATCATTATAGCTCATTCTTTTAGTTACTTTTATTATTCCTTTTACTACCTCACCTGAAACTACATTTCCCTTTTGGTCAATTTCCATTATACATGAAAGAGTAAATCTATCTTCACCTTCATTCAAGCTACAAAGACCATTTGAAAGTTCTCTTGGAAGCATTGGTATAACTCTACCTAGCATATATATACTTGTTCCTCTAATTAGTGCTTCTCTATCTAACAAACTATTTTCTTTTACATAGTGACTAACATCTGCTATATGGACTTCTAACTTATAGTTTCCATTATCTAACTTCTCTACTCTTACTGCATCATCTAAATCTTTTGCATCTTCTCCGTCAATTGTAAAAATCTCTCTATCCCTAAAATCTACTCTGTTTGGTATGTCTTTTTCATCAATAGTATTACCAAACTTTTTAGCCTCTTGCACAACTTCTTCTGGAAAAGTTGAAGGCAAATTATATTCCTTAATTAATGAAAGCATATCTACACCTGCTTCATTAACATTTCCCAGTACTTCTATTATCTTACCTTCTGCATTTTTTCCGTTTTGAGGATATTTAGTGATTTTAACTAAAACTTTGTGGTTGTCTCTTGCTTTTCCAAAATTCTTTTTTGAGATAAATATATCAGTACCAAAACTTCTATCATCTGGTACAACAAATCCAAAACTCTTGTTATTTTGGAAAATACCAACAACTGTATCTTTCTCATGTTTTAAAATTCTAACAACTTTTCCCTCTGCACTTTTAACTTTATTACTTTCTTCTAAAATCTCAATTAAAACCCTATCTCCATTTAGGGCATTTAAAGAGTTTTCTTTTGAAATATATATTTCATCTTCTTGGTCTTCTAAACGCACAAAACCAAAACCTTTTTGGTTTTTCCTATAAATACCGTCATAATATGTCTTTTCTACTAATCTATATCGATTCTTTCTATTCTTTTGAATCTTCATCTCTAACTCTAAATTTCCAAGCACCTCTAAAAAATCACCATATTCATTTTTAGGCACTCTCATAATCATGGCTAATTCCTTAGCCTTCATCGGCACATAATCATCATCTTTCATTAAATCTAAAATCTTTTGCTGTTGCTCTTCCAATTTCATCTTTCCTTCCTACAGGGATTTAGGGACGGTCCTTAAAATCCCTGTTTTTAGGGATTTTGGGACACTCCTTTAACTTTCTATTATTCACAAAAAAGGGCAGTTACTTTTTGAAACCGCCCCTTTTTACTTATACTATGCCATATATAATATTCCCAATACAATTGTTAGTATGGCAAATACAATTCCTAATATTACTGTCCATCTTTTTTGTTTTCCTTCTTTTGTTCTTGCTTTGTTTTTTTCAAAGAAGTTATTTGTTGATGAACCTGTGATTGTTGAAGATAGTCCTGCATCTTCTTTTGATTGTATTAATGTTAATATTATTAATGCTAGTGCTATTAAAAAGTATATTACAATCAATATTCCTTTTGCTATTTCCATTTATATTCATTCCTCCTAACGGTTTCTCTCGTTGATACTTGAATATTGTAGCATATATTTTTGTAAATTGCAATTGTTTTTCATAAATTTTTCCTCTATTTTCTCAACTTTTCTATTTCTTCTTTAGTTAAGTTAGTTAATTCCATTATTAACTTAATATCCATATTTTTCTTTAACATTTCTTTTGCTATTTTTTCTTTTTCATTTCTTGAGCCTTTCTCAAAGCCTTGTTCAATGCCTTGTTCAATACCTTGTTCAATGCCTTGTTCAATACCTTGAGCTAGGCCTTTTTTTGTTGCATAATCTATTGCTGATATTTCATCTAATATGGCTTTTCTTCTAAATTCATAATTATTTCTTTCTTCTCTGCTCAAACTCATTGATGCTAATTTTTTATCTATTTTTTCTATTTCTTTGTTCTTCTTACCAATTCTTCTCATCTTTTCCTCTTCACCTCCAACAAATAGCCATAGCCATTGCTCTAACTTAGTATCTATTTTTGGATTTTTCTTTTTAAATTTTTGCAATTCTATAATATGCATTTCTATATAATCTGTTGTATACTTCTTTGTTCAATATTATGCTGATTTTGCACCTGCATTTCAACATTAACAATTATTTGATTATCAAGCGTCACCTTTAAATCTAGCATTCCATATTTACTATCATAAAAATCTTTTGGTAATTCAGGGTTATTTATTTCAATTTTTTCTAAGTTTATCTTTAGTATACTTTCTAAAAAATCTTTTAATGCTTCTTTATTTTCTTCTTGTCCAAATATTCTTTTAAATACATAATCACTTGTTAATGGTAATTTTTTTATGCTTGTTCCTTGTTCATTTATCATATATTACTTTCCTCCTTATGGTATCATATTTCTTTTGGTTTTTCAATATTTTTAATGTAATTTTAAATTTAATATTTACTTATTGGTAATCCAAAGAATGAGTTTTATTAGAAACTAATTTTAAATTTACGTAAAATACATTAATATTTCTTTTGAAAAATTTTGATTTAAATTTTTGAATATTAATATTTAGAATATAAATATTTTTTTAATTTAATAATTGCAATTAGAAAATTTTAAATATGATATCATAGTATTTTTGAAAAGTTTGTCGAAACTTGCGATTAGCATAAAAAAACACAATTTTTAGATTGTGTTTTTTATATATTATGCATTTATAATAATTAAGTCAATATTTTTTTCTTATTTTTTATTCAATTTTTATTTTTGGACATTTTTTGCATTTTACAATTGCCCTACATCTTTTAAAATACACCAAGTTCCAATTGGTTCTGGCAAATCTTTAAAAGTTAGCATCTCTTTGGTTGTTGGATGTTCTATTGTAAGTTCATATGCCCATAAAGCAATTTGTTTTCCTTGTCCACGTTTTCCATACTTTTGGTCACCAAAAATGCTATGACCTGCATTTGCAAGTTGTACTCTTATTTGATGATGCCTTCCTGTATGTAGATTTATCTCTAAAAGACTTAAGTTTTTTACTTGATTATACGCTAATTCTTTGTAATCTAATTTTGCAAGTTTTGCATTTTTCTTGTCTTTGTTTACAACTTTGCTAATATTATTTCTTTCATCTTTATATAAATAATCCTCTAATGAGCCTTCTTTTTCTTTGAATCTTCCATCTACTACTGCTAGATATTTTTTCTTAAAAACTTTTTCTCTAACTTGATTACTTAATCTTGATGCAGCTTTAGAAGTTTTTGCAAATATCATTACTCCACCAACTGGTCTATCTAATCTATGTACTAATCCTAAATATACATTTCCTGGTTTTTGGTATTTTTCTTTTATATATTGCTTAACTAAAGTTAGCATGTCCATATCTCCAGTTTTATCAGATTGTGATGGAATGTTTGGCTTTTTTTCAACTACTATAATATGATTATCTTCAAAAATTATTTTTAATTTTCCCATCTACCATAAATACCACAAGGCAATACAAGTTTCGAATTCTCCATTGGTAATCCAATTTCTCCCGCTTCTATCTTTCCCTTGTGTTTCCTTTCTACTGTTAATTCTAAAATATCTTTCAAAACTTGACTTGATATACCTGTTGTATATGAATTAATTAAGAAAAATATTGGTTTATCTGACAAAACTTCTGTGCATAGCTCAACTAAATCATATATATTGTTCTCAAATTGCCAAACTTCACCTTTTGCACCTCTTCCATAAGATGGTGGATCCATTATTATTGCATCATATTTATTTCCTCTTCTAATTTCTCTATTCACAAATTTTACAACATCATCTATTATATATCTAACTGGTCTTTTTTCTAAGCCTGATGATATAACATTTTCTTTTGCCCAAGTTGTCATTCCTTTAGAACTATCAACATGACAAACTGAAGCTCCCGCAGATAAACATGCTACTGTTGCTCCTCCAGTATATGCAAATAAGTTTAAAACTTTTATTTCTCTATTCTTTTTTTCATTTTTTATTTTATTTATCATCCAGTCCCAATTTACTGCTTGTTCTGGGAATAATCCTGTATGTTTAAATCCCATTGGCTTTATATTAAAAGTTAGATTTTTATAGTGTATTTGCCACTGGTTTGGCATTTTCTTTTTGAACTCCCAGCTTCCTCCTCCTGTTTTGCTTCTATGGTATTCTCCATTTATTTCTTTCCATTTGTTTGGAAATGTTTTTTCTTTCCATATGATTTGTGGGTCTGGTCTTGATAATATTACGTTTCCCCATTTTTCTAGTTTTTGTCCTTTTGCCATGTCTAGTATTTTGTATTCTTTCCATTCGTTCGCTATTTTCATATCTCTTTTGGTAGTTTAATAACTACTATCCTCCTATACTTAGAATAGTATTATTTTACCATATTTTATTGATTTTTCCAAGTGGGTTTATGAGATTTGTAATTTTAATTTGATTTAAACTATTTTTGATTTTTAATATTTTAGGATTACAAATTTTTTAAAAATTCTTCTAATTCAATGTCAGCTTGTTCTAGGATGCTAGGCGGTAGTACTGGATACTTTGAACTCACACTACCACCTCCAAAGTTGTAAAAAAAGTTTCTTTTTGTTGTATTGTTTTTTCATCTTGTGCATATAATTCTAATGCTTCTTTTAAATTCTTCATAGCTTCTTCAATTGTTTTTCCTTGTGATGCAACATTATTGTCTAAGCACTTTGCTACATACCAATTTTCTTCTTTTTGTACCATAACATTATACTTTATACTCATATTTATTGCTCCTTTCTTTGCCATATATTATACTTCTTTTTTGTTCTAAATTCAAACATTTTGTAAAATTTCCATGAAATTGTAAATCATTATAATATTTGCTGTTGAAAATGTTATTAGTGCTATTATTATTGTGGTAAGTAACTTGTGCCTTTTAATTTTTTTATGTATTTTGCTTGTCCAACTTTCACTCCCTATCTGTAATCTGTTTAGTTTAGTATTGTATCTTATCTGAAAAATTTCGTCTTTTGCGTATTCCATAAATAATTTCCCCCTATATTTTTATTTATTATATGTATATGCTAAAAATTCTGAATTATTCCAAATTTAAAAAAAGATGTGCACTTTTTCTCGTACACATCTCAATGAGGTTATTTCTTTTCCTCATTTTTAGCAGCTTGTTCTTTTGCTTGTTCCTGAATTTGTTTTTTCTTTCTTTCCGCTGCTTGTTGTTCAGCTAATTTTTTTCTTTTTTTAGCTGCTCTTATTTTTCTATATCTCACATAATAACTGTGGATATAGATTCCCATTGTTACTCCTATTACGAGCAACCAAATAGCCATTTCTTCCGAGAATTGAAAATAAAAATCAATGAAGATTTTTTTCATTTCATCAAACCGAAAGATTGTTGCTCCTAAGATTATCATTCCAAGAGCAAGAGCTATTCCCCTAAACAAAATCTTTAATGCTGTTGTCACCCTTTTCATATTGTATACTCCCTTCTTTAAAGATTTTTTCATCCTCATGGATGACATAATATTATTATACTCTTTTTTTCTAATATTTTCAAGTTTTTTGTTTTTTCAATTTTTAAATATTGCCGTAAATTCTTGATTGTGTTATACTTAACTAGAAACTATAAACAAGGAATATTCCTTAGCTTTCAATTCCCGAAGGAGGGATTACATGAAGAAATCACTTGTAGTTTTGTTTAGCTTAATTCTTGGATATTTAATATTTGATATCTATGAAGTTAAGCAATTTAGGAAGCATCATTTTCCTGGTGCTTACAAAACTCTTTCCGATATTGCAAAACATCGGAAATGGATAAAAGTGGAGCGGTGATACCTCTCCACTTTTTAACTTATGGTCAGTCCGAACCTGTCCCCAAACTAACCACAATTTTTTCTGCTAGTTCTTTGGTTATGCCTTTTACTTGCATTAATTCTTGGACACTTGCTTTTTTGATTTTTTCAACACTTCCGAAGTGCTTTAATAGTGCTTGTTTTTTTACCTTTCCAATTCCATTTATTTCATCTAATTCTGATTTTGTTATGTCCTTATCTCTTAGTTTTCTATGATATGTTATTGCAGTATCATGTACTGTATCTTGGAATCTTGTAATTAGATGCATTAAGTTTTCAGATATTTTTAGTTCTTTTCTATTTTCGTCCATTAATGCTCTTGTTTGATGCTTATCATTTTTTACCATTCCAAATACTTTGATGCTTAATATATCATTTTTTTCTTTTCCTTCATATTCATTTGCTACTTTTTCAATTGCTTTTTTAGTTGCTCTTATTTGTGTTATTCCACCATCTGCAAAGATTACATCTGGTAATTTTCCAAATCCTCCATTTGGATTTTCTATTGAATGTCTTAATCTTCTAGTAATTACTTCTTCCATACATCTTGGGTCATCTTGTCCAAATACTGTTTTTATTCTAAATCTTCTTGATAAATTCTTTTTTATAACTCCATCTTGCAATACACACATTGCTGCTACCATGTATTCTCCTGATATATTTGATATATCATATGTTTCTATTTTTCTTGGTAATTTATCCATTTTTAGAACTTCTTTTATCTCCATTAGGATTTCACTTTTGTCTTTTTCTTTGTTCTCTAATGTTACTTTTGCATTATTTTCTGCCATTTCTACAAATCTTAATTTTTCGCCTTTTTTAGGGCTTTTTATTTCCACTTTTCTTCCTAGCATTGTGGATAACCACTGTTCTAGGGCTTCTTTTTCTTCTAGTTCTTCTCTTATCATTATTTTATTTGGTATGTTTGGATTGTCTAAATAGTATTGTTTTATAAAACCTGATAAGATTTCGCTATCTTCCATATCTTTTAAGTCATTATAGAAATAGTGCTCTCTTCCTATCATCTTGCTTCCACGTACAAAAAATATTTCTATACATATTTCTAATTCTGATTTTGCTATTCCTATTACATCTATGTTATTTTCTGATATATTTGATACTTTTTGTTTTTCTGATACTCTTTCAATTGCTTGTATTCTATCTCTTAAGTATGCTGCTTGTTCAAAGTCTAATTTTTCTGACGCATTTTTCATTTCTTTTTCTAGTTCTTTTATTACTTTTTCTGTTTTTCCATCTAATAAGTCTATTATTTCATCAATTTGTTTTCTATATTCTTCTTTTGTTACATACCCCATGCATGGTGCTAAACATCTATTTATGTGGTAATTTAGACATGGTCTTGTTCTTTCTTTTAATGTTCTACATTGTCTTATTTTATATTTTTGTTTTATAAAGTCTACCATCTCTCTTGCTGCTCCGGGATTGGCATATGGTCCAAAATATTTTGAACCGTCATTTATTACTCTTCTTGTTATAAATACTCCTGGATAGTCTGATTTCAAATCTATTTTTATATATGGATATGTTTTGTCATCTTTTAATAAGACATTAAATTTTGGTCTGTTCTTTTTTATTAAGTTACATTCCAAAATTAATGCCTCTGCTTCATTATCTACTACGATATATTCAAAGTGGTCAATTAGGCTAATCATCTTTTCTATTCTTGCTGTTCTGTCTTTTTTTCTAAAGTATTGTCTTACTCTATTTCTTAGAGATACTGCTTTTCCTACATATATGATATTATCATCCTTATCTCTCATTACATATACGCCTGGTTTATTAGGCAATTTTTTTAGTTCTTCTTCAATATTAAACATTTTTCTTTCCTCTTAAATAAATGTTTTTTGAATATTGTAAATATTCCACGATTATAATTATACTAGATTTTTTTATTTTTTTCAATTAAATTTTTTTCATAAAACTTGACAAATCTGCAAATACTATGTAAAATAGAATATGTGAAAATTAAATATTAATTGCGTTTGTACAATGCAAAGCTTCTAGAAGTTACTTTTAGAGAATAAGGGTCATTGGCTGTAAACCCTTTAAGATCAACCTAGAAAAGTGAAACACATTGGAGCAAATTTTGATAAAGTGGAAAGCTAATTTAATGATTCAATTTTAAATTATTTTAGTTTTCAAGTTGGGTGGTACCGCGGAAATTATTTCGTCCCTGCATTTGCATGGACGTTTTTTGTTGCTTAAAATTGTGAAGATGAAAGGAATGATTTAAAATGATTAAAAACAAGTATAGGACTCATACTTGTAATGAAATTTCTTTAGAAGATGTTGGAAAAAAAGTAAGAATTGCAGGATTTGTTGAAACAATCCGTGATTTAGGAGGTCTTGTATTCCTTGATATTAGAGATATGTATGGAATAACACAAGTTGTAACTTCAGGAGAATCAGAAGATGTTGATTTTGCATCTCATATTCCAATTGAATCTTCTGTTACTGTATATGGAGAAGTTAAAAAAAGAGATGAAGAAACAATTAACCCTAAATTAAAAACTGGTCTTGTAGAAATTCGTATTGAAGAAATTGAGGTCTTAGGTAAAAGAACAAAAAATTTACCATTCGAAATTAATGCAGACCAAGATGTTAGAGAAGATTTACGACTTCAATACAGATTTTTGGATTTAAGAAATTCTAGATTAAAAGATAATTTAATATTACGTGCAAAAGTAATTCAATTTTTAAGAAATGAAATGATAAATCAAGGTTTTTTGGAAGTGCAAACTCCTATTTTAACAAGTTCTTCACCGGAAGGTGCAAGAGACTATCTTGTTCCTAGTAGATTGCATCCAGGAAAATTTTATGCATTACCTCAAGCTCCACAACAATTTAAACAATTGTTAATGGTTTCTGGTATTGATAAATATTTTCAAATTGCTCCTTGTTTTAGAGATGAGGACGCAAGAGCTGATAGAGCTCCTGGTGAATTTTATCAATTAGATATGGAAATGTCATACGCAACTCAAGAGGATGTTTTTAGTGTTATAGAACCTGTAATGTATAATACTTTTAAGACTTTTTCTAATAAAAAAGTTTTGGAATATCCTTTCCCTAGAATTCCATATAAAGAAGCAATGCTTAAATATGGTACTGATAAACCAGATTTGAGAAATCCTTTATGTATTATTGATTTATCTGAATTCTTTAATAAATGTACATTTAAACCATTTATTGGTAGAACTGTAAGAGCAATCAAAGTTGAAAAACATTTATCTAAAGGTTTTCATGAAAAATTATTACAATATGCTTTATCTATTGGTATGGGTGGTCTTGGATATTTAGAAGTTCAAGAAGATTTAAGTTTTAAAGGTCCTATTGATAAGTTTATCCCTGAAGAATTGAAAAAGACTTTACTTGAACTTGCTGATTTAAAGAAAGATGATACAATTTTCTTTATTGCTGATAGTGAAAAAAGAGCAACTGAGCTTGCTGGTCAAATTAGAACAGAACTTGGAAATCGTTTAGATTTAATTGATAAAGATGTATTTGCTTTTGCTTGGATTATTGATTTTCCAATGTTTGAATTAGATGACCAAGGAAAATTATCATTTAGCCATAATCCATTTTCTATGCCTCAAGGTGGCTTAGAGGCTTTAGATACTAAAAATCCATTAGATATTTTAGCATATCAATATGATATTGTTTGTAATGGTGTTGAGCTTTCTTCTGGAGCTGTTAGAAATCATGATATTAATATAATGTTAAAAGCATTTACTATGGCAGGTTACACAGAAGATGAAGTAAAATCTAAATTTGGTGCGTTATACAATGCTTTTCAATATGGAGCTCCTCCACATGCTGGTGTTGCTCCTGGTATTGATAGGATGCTTATGCTTCTTACTGATTCTGATAGTATTAGGGAAGTTATTGCTTTTCCTTTGAATAGTAAGGCTCAGGATTTAATGATGGGTGCTCCAAGTAATGTTAAACGTGAACAATTAAGAGATGTACGCATACAATTAGATATAAAAAAATAGAACATAAAAAGGCGATAGAAATATAATCTATCGTCTTTTAGGTTTTTCTTTTCATGACTTTTTCTTGTACACCTTTATTTCTTTTTTACTTAAAGGTTGCAAAGTGAACTTTTCACATTTTTCATTGATTTCTTTTAAAAGTCTTTTTATTCTTTCATACTCTCTTTTAGAATATGGAATTATTAGGCTTGTTAATTCTTTATCCCTTTGTTCTTCAGACTTTTTAAAATTAGATGCTACTTCTTCAATGATTTTCCGTATAAACCGCTCATCTGTCATAATTTTACCCTCCATATAGTCTTTGTATTTACTGTTGCACATTAATTATAGTGTGTCTTTATTTAGTTGTCAATCTTTTTTCTATTTTTTTTGTTTCATTTCAAATTCTTCCCAAGATTTACTAAATACATGATTTGCGAAAGAATCTCTTAATCCTGTAATTTGTTTTAATCTAATAATTTCATCAAGTTCCATTCCTAAGTGTTTTGAAATTTCTTGCTCTGTCCAACCATTTTGTGTTAGAGTAATTACTATATGTGACATATCTATTATTTGATGTGTTCCTCTTGCTCTATTGTGTCTTATAGTACTTGCCATTCTATTTTCTAAATCTTTATCAATTGTAACTATTGGAATTTGTTTTAGATGGAAATATTCTTTAGCACATCTATATCTATGGAATCCATCTACTACTATGTATATGTCTTGGTCCTTATCATAGTATGTTACTATTGGTTGTGTATAACCATCTTCTTCAATTGAATGTTTTAAAAGTCTCATTTCAGGTGGTGCAACTTTGTTTGGGTTGTAATCATTTGCCACTACCTTGTCTATATCTACCATTTTTACATTTAATACTGGAAATTCTATGTTACATGGATTATCTTTGTCTTTTTTAGTTTTTTTCTTATTGTCTTTTTTTGGGCTAATTTTATCTTCTACTTTTTCTTCCTCTTTACTTTTTTTTCTAGGCATTTTGCAATCTTCCTTCCTTTTGTCGCACTTAAATAAGTTACGTCTTTTTGTTAAATTATTACTTTCTTATTATCTTTAGCTCAATTTTTTCTCTTCATTCTGTTCAGAATAAATTGTAACAAAATTTTTAAAGCTATCATTATTGTTTAAAATAAATCCACATCTCTCATATAATTCTTTATATGTGTTTGTTACAATGCTTGTTGTTATTTTGTTTTCTTTCTTTACTCTTTCTAACAATTTTTCTAGATATTCTTGTTTAGTTGTATAAATATTTTTTATGGTATTTTTTTGTATTGATACAAATGCTACTATTTTTTCTCCATCTTTATATATGTACCACAATTTATCTGGATCATCATAAATTCTATCATTTGTCTGTCTTTGAACTAATCTAGACCCAAAGAATTTCCCCATATATTCATAAAATTTTTCATCTTTATTTGTAAGTTTTAATATCATACTATTCTTTCCTTTCTTCTAAATTTACTCTTTATGTTATAATGTGTTAGCTTTAATCATCCTGTTTGTTCTTGAATTATTTTTTGCAATGTTTTGTCATCTGTTCTTGTATTTTTGTTTAATAGATTATCCCATTTATGAATTAATCTATATAGTTCTTGGTCATCATTTTTCGTTTGTGCAAATGATAATCTTCTTAGATAAAAATCATTCTTTTCTATCGCCCTTGCTATTCTTCGCCATGATATAGCTTTTCTTTGGTTTTCTAATTTTAAATCTGCTGTATCTGGTATATCTTTTATTTCTATTCCATATTTTGTTTTATGCCACATCATAAATTTCTTTATTTTTTTGTAATAATGTCTCATTAAGTCATTATTGTATATTCCAATGCTTTCTAATAAAAATACTGTATATTCTTGCCAAGACATAAAATCGGGCTTGCATGATTTTATATTTCCTAATGCAGTTGTTTTGCAATAGATATTACCAAAATTCACTCCATTTACTCTATTTAAGACCTTTCCCCATGTTTCATATTCTAATGCTTTAAATTGGTCTAATCCATTTTTTTGGTCATCTCCGTATGGTTGGCACAATCTTTGCTCATATATGCTTACTCCATTTTTATACATCAATTCATATATATAGTTGAATTCTAAATTTAGTTTACTGACAGCTCCCCAAATGTCCTCTGTTCTCCAATCATATATTGGATAAAAATTGTATGCCTCTGTATGTTTTTCATTGTGTTTTATTTGCGTTGTCCATTGGTAATTATTAAATGTTGCTTTTCTATCTTTAAATACAATTGTTCTAAACCTGTTTAAACTTTCGTCTGTTCTTATTCCTACTCCACAAGCTATTTTACCATTGTATTTTTCTTGATACCATTCTGCAAATTGTACCATGAATTCCTCGAATTCTTCTCCTTTTTTGAACCAGGGAAATGGGCAATTATCGATATTTATTGCATCTTTCGGCATATCTCTTACCCAAAGATGTTTGCTTTCTTCTTCCCAGCATATCCATTTTGGTTGTAATACTGAAATTGCGTTTCTTAAAGCTATTGGTAATGCAATATGATAAAAATCTCTGATTTGTGATAATTTTTTTAATTCTTCAACATGTTCGATTGTATATTTGTATTGAGCTTCTAAATCTATGTATAGGACATCAAATTTTTTATTCAATTTTTTCGCTACCATATTAGCTAATTGAACCATTACTGAACTATCTTTTCCACCACTGACACTAAAATATATATTATCGAAATTGTTAAACATTATTTCTAATCTTTCAAATGCTGCGTCTAATACGTTTTTTTCTAAGTAAACTTTTGCCATGATTTCAGTCCTTCTTTCTTTTCTTTCGAAATTATAACAAATTTGAAATATTTTAGCAAGTTTTGTCTAAGAAAAAAATTGAGTAGTGGAAAACAGGGATTAGGGGACGCTCCTAAAAAAAAGAGACTATTTCTAGTCTCTTCCTATGAATTCATATATTTATATGGTTTTTAAACTTATTTTTTGTTTACTAAATCTTTTAATGCTTTACCAGCTTTGAATACTGGAGCTTTAGATGCAGGTATTTTGATTTCTTCTTTAGTTTGTGGGTTTCTACCTTTTCTAGCTGCTCTTTTTCTTACTTCAAAAGATCCAAATCCAACTAATTGAACTTTGTCTCCTTTTTTAAGTGCTTCTGTTACAACGTCAACGAAAGCGTTTACTGATGCTTCAGCTGCTTTTTTTGTTTCACCTGTTTTTGCAGCTACTGCTGCGATTAATTCAGCTTTGTTCATTTTTTATACCTCCTATAAGAATTAAGTTTATGTACTTTTATCACAAAATTGTAATAAATGTACTACTAATTAAATAAATTCGCCAAAAATACTGAAAATCCTTCTTTTTTTCCTATTTTTTTAATATATTTTTAATTTTTCCAATATTTTGCAAAATTTGTTTCCGTATGGCAACATCAATAGTTCTTCTTTTGAAAATACTTTTAAAGCTATGATTGATATTCCATATATAATAACTGCTGAGATTATTGCTATTATTGTAGCCAAATTTTGAATTATTATTCCATATAATGTTGTATAAATAAAATATGAGCAAATTCCCATTATTGCAACAGCTATTATTGGTTTAATTACAAATTGTGAAAATGTTAAATTCAATTTTATATTTTTTCTTAATGCTGTTATTGCTATGCTAAATGCCACTGCATGACATGCCACAGATGCCCACGCTGCTCCATTTACTCCAATCTCAGGAATTGGCACTAATATTAGATTCAATATTAGTTTTACAATTACTCCGGCATCCGCAGAGATATTGCTGGTATTGCTAATTTTCCATAACCTTGTAGTGCTCCATTTATTGTTTGATCTAAAATTGTAAATATTATTGTTAAAGAACTAATTTGTAGTACCGTTGCTCCTGCACTAGCATTTGGAAATAGCAAGTTTAGGATTGGTCCTGCAAATACACACATTCCTACTGTGCATGGTAATCCTATTAACATTGATGTTAATAATGAAAAAGATGTTTTTTGTGTAATTGTTTTTTTATCTTTTTTAGCTTTAGCAGCTGATATTGCTGGCACTAATGCTGTTGAAAATGCTACATTTATTGATAGTGGTAAACTGGTTAGAGTATCAACTTTTCCTCCTAAAATACCATATTGTGCAACTGCCATTTCATCTGACATAAATTCTTTTAGGCTTCTTACAACTGTGAATGAATCTATGTTTTTATTTAGTGATGACATTATTGCTGTTAGTGCAATTGGTATTGATACTAATAGTATTTTCTTTATTATTGTTCTTATTCTTTCATATTTAAAATTAACTGTTGATTTTATTTCTGTTGCTATTTCTCTTCTTTTTGTTTTATAGTATAAATACAAATATCCAAAACCTGCAAATGTTGCAAGTGTTGTTGCAAGTGTTGCTCCTCCTGCCATCCATTCTGTTGAAACATTTGAGATAATTGCTACAATTTCTACTAATATAATTGTTAGAGCTGTTTTAAATATTTGCTCTAAAGTTTGAGACCTTGCTGTTGCTTTTATTTCTTGTCTTGCATTAAAATATCCTCTCATAACTGATGATATAGCAACAAAGAAAATTGCAGGTGATAATGCAACTAATGTCATTTCCGCTTCTGGTATTTGTAACCAATAATTTGCTATCATATGTGCACCAAAAAATAGCATCAAACTTCCTACTATACCAATCATTGCAAATGTTGCAAAAGCTATTTTGAAAATCCTATGTGCACCTTTATGATCTCCGTAATGCAATTCTTTCTGATACTAATTTTGAAATCGCATTAGGTACTCCTATTGATGAAATTGTTAATAACATTGCATATATTTGGTATCCTGCTGCAACAATTCCATTTCCTCTATCTCCAAATCCTTCCCTATTTGTCAAGTAAAGAGAATATACTAATCCTAATACTTTAATTAACAACTGTGAGAATATTAATGTTATTACACCCTGCATAAAGGTTTCTTTTTTTGCTCCGTCTTTTTTCTTAGCTGTTCGTTTTACCATTTACCCCATCCTTCCTTACTTATACCTTCTCTTTAATTCTACTTCCTTATTATAAATTTAATAACTAAATTATGCAAGTGTTTTTGAAAAGATGTCGCGTTGGGGACGTTTCTTAATGAGACAAAATGTCTCAAAAGGAAACGTCCCCAATGAGACATTAAAAAAGGGCATCAAAAAAAACTGACATCCCCTTTTTCATTCTTATATATTTTTATCTATATTAGGTAAAAGTTGTTTCTTTCTTGAAACCACACCTTCTAAAAATGCCCTATTATTTTCTAAAGTTTTTTCAAAAGCTGGTTCAATTACATTTGATTTTTCACCTAATGCAATTATTTCAGAATTGCTGTTTAATATATCTGTAATTGCAAATACAAATAAACTTAACCCTTTTTCTTCAATTGCTTTTTTCATTTCTTTTTCAATTTCTTCTTGTCTTTTTAAAACATCATCTATACTTACAGTATTAACTTGTGCTATTACAAATTTAGTTCCTTCTTTATCTAAACTTTTTGCATCTAAATTAATTAATTGTTCTGCTGTAAAGTCATCTAAATCTGTTCCTGCTTTTAGCATTTCTAGGCCATATTCTTTTATATCTATTCCTGCTATTTTTTCTAATTCTTCTAATGCTTTTACATCATGATTAGTTGTTGTTGGTGATTTTAATAATAATGTATCTGATATAATTGCGCTTGCCATTAAAATTGCTTCTTCTTTACTGATTTCTAATCCTCTTTGTTTATATTCTTTATATAATATTGTACATGTACATCCATATGGTCTTGCATTGTAATATAAAGGTTCTGATGTTTCAAAGTTCGCTATTCTGTGATGGTCTATAACTCCTATTACTTTTGCTTTTTCGATTCCTTCTACACTCTGATTAAACTCATTGTGGTCTACTAATATTACTTCTTGTCCTTCTTCTACCTTTTCTAATAGTTCAGGTGCTTCTATTCCTAAATAGTTTAAAACATATTGTGTTTCTTTGTTAAGGTTTCCTAATCTTCTTGCAACACATTTTTCATATCCTAATTTTCTGTTAAATCTTTCTTTTACTAATGCTGAACATATTGAATCTGTATCTGGATTTTTATGTCCAAAAATATAAATTTTTTCTTCCATTTTCATCTACTCCTTTTTAAATTTCTAATATCATCTCTTCTAATTCTTCTTTTGTAAATGTATATTTTTTATTGCAAAAGTGACACATTAATTCCGCTTTTCCATCTTCTTTTAAAATTTCTTCTAAATCTTTTTTTCCTATACTAATCAAAGCATCTTTCATGTGTTCCTTTGAACAATCACATTTGTATTCTGGTGTAATATTATCTTCTAATATTTCTATATCTTCATCACTAGTTACTTTTTTAGCAATCTCTTCTAATGATAAGTTTTCATCTAGCATTTTTGACATTGCTCCTGCATTAAATATTGCTTGTTCCACTTTACTGATTTCTTCTTCTGTTGCATCTGGCATTGGTGTTATCAGATATCCTCCTGCTGATTTTACACCATTTCTATCTACTAAAACTCCCAAAGCTACTGCTGCTTGTCTTTGTTCTGAATTTACAAAATAATTTGCAAAATCTTCTGCAATTTCTCCAGATACTAATGGTGAAACTCCTATATATGGTTCTTTAAGCCCTATATCTTTAATTACATTTATAAATCCTTCATGTCCTATTGCTTCTCTGACATCTAATTTTCCAAATTCATTTAATGGCAAATCCACATGCGCATCTCCTACATATCCTTTGACTTGTGGAATATTATTTGCTGTTACTAACATTGTTCCAATTGGTCCGTTTCCTTTTATTTGTATAGTCATCTTGTCATTTTGATTTTTCATTTCATTTCCCATTATTGAAGCTATTGTAAGTAACCTTCCAAATGCTGCTGTTGCAACAGGACTTAAGTCATGTATTTTTCTTGCTTCTTCTACTAATTTTGTTGTGTTTGCACATGTAATTGATATTTTCCCATTATGTGCTAATGCTTTTATTATTTTGTCTTCCATCTTAATTTTTTCGTATAATGTAAGTAACTTATTATACGATTTCTCCTTTCTAACCTATATTTTTTAATTAAGTTATATATTTTCCTAGTAATTATATTAGTAAACTACTATTTTGTCAATCTTTTCTTTACTTTCCTGATTTGTATTTTTATGTAAAATATGTTATACTTAATGTATAGTTACTTTATATTTATTTTTTGAAAGGAGACAAACTATGACAGCACCAGAAGTAATAAATGGCAAGAATAAAGTTTTTGAGGAGACATTTGTATCTCCTTTTCAAAGAGAAACTGAGGGCGATGCTCTCCGGGTATTAGACGCTATTCGTTCAGATCATCCTTCATTCTATGGATGGGTAGAATTTGCAGGTTATGCAGAACAGCTTCCGAACGGCAAATGGCGGGCAGTTCGTCATCATGCTAAGTACGAATAATACCCAAAAGAAAAGACTTTGAATGATACATATCTTCTTAGTCTTTTCTTTTATTTTTATATTTATTGATGTATTTGGAACATTTCTTTTCCTTCTCCACATACTGGGCATACCCAGTCATCTGGTAAATCGTCAAATTCTGTTCCAGGTTTTATTCCTGCTTTTTCATTTCCGAATTTTGGGTTATATATATATTTACATTCCAAACATTCATATTGTTGGTGTTTTTCCCCTTTTTCTGTTTGGAAGTTTTTATATCCTAATCCTAAAGCTACTATTACCATTAATAAAAATGATAATGCTTTCCAAATTCCGCTATCTAATAATATTACTGCAAATATTCCAAAGGTTGCTCCAATTCCATATAGTATTAATACTGCTTGTTTTTGGCTGAATCCTTTTGCTACAATTCTATGATGTAAATGGCCTTTATCTGCCTTGAATATTGCTTTTATTGATTTTCCTTTTATTAATCTTCTGATTATTGCCCATATTGTATCAAATATTGGAAGTCCTAATGCAATTAATGGTAATACTATTACTGCTGCTGTGTATGTTTTTGCAACTCCTAATATTGATATTATTGATAATGAAAATCCCAAAAAGTTTGAGCCTGTGTCTCCTATAAATGTTCTTGCTGGTGCAAAATTGAATGGTAAGAATCCAACTAATGCTCCTGCTAATGCAGTTATTAATACTATCGCAATCATTGGCGAACCATTTAATACAAATATTATTAGTAAAGATATTGCAGATATAACTGATATTCCAGATGATAATCCATCTAATCCATCAATTAAGTTAATTGCATTTGTTACTCCTACTATCCATAATATTGTAACCAATATTGAAAATGCTTCTTGCCATTCTGGTGTTAAGAAGGATAATTGGATTTCATCAATTCTTATTCCAAAAGCTACTGCAACTATCGCTGCTAATACTTGACCTGTTAATTTTGTCAATGGTTTGATTGATTTTATATCATCTATTATGCATGTTATTGATATTATTATTATTCCTAGCAACATTCCCAATAATTTTTTTCCATATTCGTCTTGGTCAAATAGGTTTATTGTATGTTCCATACTCATTACTATTAATAAGTATATAACTGATACTAGAAATCCTAATATTACTGCTGGTCCACCTAATTTTGGTATCGCTCTTTTATGCATTCTTCTTTGATCTTTTGGTACATCTACTGCTCCTACTTTTTTGGCTATTTTCATTGTATATGGTGTAGCCATAAATGCCACAATAAATGCCAGTAGGAAAGCAATTGCTATATCTCCCCACATATATTGAATGCCCCCTTATTTCTATGAATAAAACCATTTCTATTTCATATTTTCATTTTCTATTTCTGTAATTAAATCTAATCTTTCTTGATGTCTTCCACCTTCAAATTCTGTTGCAAGCCACATTCTTAATATGCATATTGCTTCATTAACTGTAACATCATCTGCTCCAATTGCTAATATGTTACTGTTGTTGTGTAATTTTGCGTATTTTGCTGTATATTCGTTATGGCATGGTGTACAACGTATTCCTTTGAATTTGTTTGCTACTATGCTCATTCCTAATCCTGAACGGCATATTAGTATTCCTGTTTCACATTCTTTTGATTGTACAGCTTTTGCTACTTCTTTTGCTATATTTGGATAATCTACACTTTCTTCATTCATGCATCCATAGTCTTTATATTCTATTTCTTTTTCATCTAAATATTTTTTTATTTCTTCTTTTAATCTATATCCTCCATGGTCACTTCCGATTGCTATCATTTTACATCTTCCTTTCTTTTGATTTTTTACTCTTCTTTTCAAATATATCATAAAACCTTTGGTATTACAATAATTATTTTGAATTTTACTTGCTTTTTATGAAAAAATGTGGTAAAATATCAAATGTTATAGTTTATTATTGACTAAGAGGAGGTGCAAAAGGAAATGCCAAATATTAAATCAGCTAAGAAAAGAGTTAAAGTAATTGAAAAGAAAACTTTAAGAAATAATATGATAAAATCTGCATATAAAACAGCTGTTAGAAAATTTGAAGAAGCTGTAAACGCTGGTAATGTTGAGGAAGCTAAAGTTTTATTCTCTGAGGCTACTAAAAAAATTGACCAAGCATGCAGTAAAGGTGTTATCGTAAAAAATACAGCAGCTAGAAAAAAATCTAGTTTGTCAAAAAAATTAAATGCAGCTATGGCTTAAGCAAAATAAAGATTATGCATAGTTTTTATTTAAGAAGGTTTCATATTATATATGAGGTCTTCTCTTTTTTGTCTGCCTAAAACTTCCATTGTTTTTGTTATCATTTCATGTTACTATTATATCGTAATAGATAATATATTTTATTTATAGAGGTGGATTATGATTAAGAATTTAATAAATAGTTTTAAAAGTTTTGATAAGGTCACTCATAGGATTTTAAAATATGGTTTAGAATTTTGTTTTGCTTTAAGTATGATTTCTGTTATTATTTTACTTACATATAATTTAATATTTGCAACTCCATCTTTATACTACATAGGTATTTCTTTATTTAAGTTAAGTCTTGTTTTCGGTATTGAATTTATTATATGTAGTATTGTTGTGGATGGTATAAAAAAGCAAATGGTTTAAATTAAAGGATTCTAATTTTAATAATGTATCGATATCAATCAATATTTTGTCAAAATTAGAATCCCTTTTTACATATATTATTATGTTTTTTCATTTTTCTTCTAACTCTTTATTCTTAGTTAAGCTTTTTAATACTTCTGTTAAATTGAGTGAACAATCCACTATAAAATCTTCAATTTTTCCTTGATATGAATCTGTCTTAATCAATTTGTATGCAGAAGCAATTCTCCTGATATTGTTTTGTTCACTTAAAAATTTTTCATTATATGTGTTAAGTGACTGTACATTTACAAATTTTCCTGGTCTTCCTTTTCTTTCTATACTTAGTTCTGGGGTTGTATAAAATCCATATACTATTGGTTTATATCTTTCTCTTATTGTTTTTAAATCATATAATCTTTTTATTGCTTCCCAATCACTTTCAGCTATACTTCCATCTTGAACTGCAAGATTTAACCAAGCTATTCTATCTATTATACCTCTATCATATATAATTATTTTTCCTTTTCCATTTTCTATATCTTCTATTAAATTTTTAAACAATTCTAATATCATCCATAAATTATAAGATTCAGCTTCTTTAGATATTGGATTATATTCTGCAGTTTCTCTTCTTATATCTATATCTATTTCAGATTTTTCAAACAATTTTTTTAAACTTTTAGTCAATGTTGTTTTTCCGCTTTTAGGTGTTCCCATTAATTCAATAAATATAGGTGTATTATTTTCTTTAAGATTTTCTTTTATTTGTTTAGTGTTTTTCTGTATAAAATTCATCTTTTGTTGCATTTTTGTTGCTTCAGCTTTATTATCCATATTTTATCTTACCTTCCATTTTAGTTAAATACTTTATCTAATATCACCTTATATCTTTTGCATAAATTATTAAATTCTATATTTTTTATAATTGCTTCATACATTTTTGTATAGTACCACTTTTGATCTATAAATGGTTTATTAAAACTTTTCCAAACTTCTTTTCCTTTAACTTGTAACAAATCATATAAAGTTTCTAAATTATTTATTTTATCTGCACATTCTACCATTTTTCCTTCAAAACTTGCTAATTTTATTTTTTCTATTGCTTCTATTTTTCTTTCTTTCCATTCCTTTTTTTTATTTTCACTAACTTCTTCAACTATACTCTTTACTTTTTTTCCAAATAACGTTTCTATATCATGTAATGTATAACTTGTATCTTCCACAACATCATGTAATATTCCCGCAATTACAGTTTCATCTGACATTCCTTCTCTTTGTAATATCATTCCAACTGTAAACGGGTGGAATATCATATCTACATCATCTGTTTTTCTTCTTTGACCATCATGTGCTTTTGTCGCAAACAAAATTGCATAATCCAGTTTTTCCATATTTTTTCACCATCACTCTACTATTTTTATTTTTTCAATTCTTCCAAGAACATTTTGTTTAACATTTGTGGGTTTGCTTTTCCTCTTGTTTCTTTCATAGCTTGTCCTACTAAATATCCTAATGCTTTGTCTTTTCCACCTTTATAGTCTGCAACTGATTGTGGATTTGCTTCTAATACTTTTAATACCACATCTTTTATTGCTCCTTCATCAGAAATCTGTACCCATCCTTTTTCATCTATTATATCTTCGGGGTCTCTTGGGTGTTCAAACATTTCTACTAATACTTTTTTAGCAATGCTGGAACTAATTGTTCCTTTATCTATTAGCATTACCAATTTAGCTAATTGTTTGCTATCAAATGGTATCTCTATTGGTTCCATCTCTGTTTCATTTAGTATTCTAGATATGTCTGATATAATCCAGTTATTTACTGCTTTTGGATTATTGCATATTTTTATTGCTCCCTCAAATAAGTCTGATAGGTATTTTGATGATGTAATTATATTTGCATCTTTTTCCGATAATTTATATTCTTCTAAATATCTTTGTTTTCTACTTTCAGGTAATTCTGGTAATGATTTTTTAATATTTTCTATGTATTCTTCTGAAAGTTTTATCGCAACTAAATCTGGATCTGGGAAATATCTATAATCTTGTGCATCTTCTTTATCTCTCATTGGAAATGTTTTTCCAGACACGTCATCCCATCTCAAAGTTTCTTGTTCTATTATTCCGCCATCTTCAAGTACATCTATTTGTCTATCTACTTCATATTCTATTGCTCTTGTGATACTTTTAAATGAATTCATATTTTTCATTTCTGTACGAGTTCCAAGTTTTGTATCTCCTTTTTTTCTTACTGATACATTTACATCTGCTCTTAGTGAACCTTCTTGCATTTTACAATCTGAAACTTCAATATATTCTAATATTGATTTTAATTTTCTTAAATATTTTTCCGCTTCTTCACTACTTCTAATATCAGGCTCTGATACTATTTCTATAAGTGGAACGCCTGCTCTATTTAAATCAACTAAACTTCCACCACCAAAGTCATCATGGTTTAACTTTCCTGCATCTTCTTCAATGTGGATTCTTGTTAGTCTGATTTTTTTCTTTCCTTCTTCTGTGTCAATTTCTACATAACCATGTTCACATAGTGGTTTATCAAATTGAGAAATTTGATATGCTTTTGGTAGGTCTGGGTAGAAATAGTTTTTTCTATCATTTTTACTGTCTCTTGATATTTCACAATTTGTTGCAAGTCCTGCTTTTACTGCATATTCTACAACTTTTTCGTTTAATACTGGTAGTGTTCCTGGCATTGCCATGCATATTGGACATACATGTGTGTTTGGTGCTGCTCCAAATTCTGTTGGACATGAACAAAATATTTTTGTTTTAGTTGAAAGTTCTGCATGTACTTCTAGTCCTATTATTACTTCATAGTTATCTCTTGACATTTTCATTCCTCCTATCTCTTAAATTCTGGTTTATGATTTTCTCTAAATTTAATTTTTTGTTCAAATGTATATGCTGCATTTAATATTGTCTCTTCACAGAATTTATTTCCTATTAACTGCATTCCTACTGGCATGCCTTCTTTATCCACACCACAAGGGATTGAAATTCCTGGTAGACCTGCGATATTAATTGAAACAGTACATATGTCTGCTAAGTACATTTCTAGCGGATTATTTGATTTTGAGCCTATATCAAATGCTACTGTTGGTGAAGTTGGTGTTAATATAACATCATATTTTTCAAATCCTTTATTAAATTCATTCATAACTAATGTACGTACTTGTTGTGCTTTTTTGTAATATGCATCATAATATCCTGATGAAAGCACATATGTTCCAAGGATTATTCTTCTTTTTACTTCTGGTCCAAATCCTTCACTTCTTGATTTTTTGTATATTTCTTTTAGGCTTTTGAATTCTTTTGTTCTATATGTATATCTGATTCCATCAAATCTTCCTAAGTTTGAACTTGCTTCAGCACATGCAATGATGTAATAAGTTGCTAATGCATATTGTGCAATATCTAATGAGAATTCTTCAACTTCTGCTCCTAATTCTTTGTATGTTTCAATTGCTTTTTGCAATTGTTCTTTTACTTCTTCATTTATTCCTTCTCCGAAGAATTCTTTTGGAACTCCAATCTTTAATCCTTTTACATCATTTTTCAATGCTTTTGTATAATCTACTTTTGGTCTATCAGTTGATGTTGTATCTTTTTTATCATGTCCTGCAATTATATTTAATAACATTGCTGCATCTTGCACATCTTTTGTTATTGGCCCTATTTGGTCAAGTGATGATGCAAATGCTACTAACCCATATCTTGATACTAATCCATATGTTGGTTTTAGTCCTACTACTCCACAAAAACTTGCTGGTTCTCTTATTGAACCACCTGTATCGCTTCCTAATGCCCATGGTACCATGTTGCTTGCGACAGCTGCAGCGCTTCCTCCTGATGATCCTCCTGGTACTTTGTTTAGATTCCATGGATTTCTTGTTGGATGAAAATATGAATATTCTGTTGAACCTCCCATTGCAAATTCATCCATGTTCAATTTTCCTAAATCTATCATGTTTTCATTATTTATTTTTTCCATTACTGTTGCATCATATGGTGATACAAAGTTTTCTAACATTCTTGAACTACATGTAGTTTTTATTCCTTTAGTGCAAATGTTATCTTTTATTCCTATTGGAATGCCTGCAAATTCTCCTGTTATCTCTCCATTTTCTACTTTACTTTGTATTTCTTCAGCACTTTTTTTAGCTTCGTCTGTTAACTCAGTTACAAATGCTTGTACATCTTTTTCTTTTTCATTTATTCTATTTATATATGCTTCTGTTATTTCTTTTATTGTTAATTCTTTGTTTTTTAATTTTTCTTGTAATTCATGTACTGTTAATTCTGTAATATCCATTAGTCATGCCTCCTTTTTATATTTTTCTATTTCTTGATATAAATGAATCCAAGAATATACTCTTTCTAATTTGTCATATTCTAAATTTTCATTTATTCGAGTATCAAATATATATGTCTTTATTCCTGCATCTGATAGCTCTTGGCAATTTTTAAAACTATCATCAATAAAAATATCTACATTATTTTCTTTAGATATTTTTGCTTTATTATCACTATTTAAGAAAAGTTTATCATATTTTATTCCATATTTTTCTAACCATTTTTGGGTGGTTTCTTCTACATTAAATTTATCACTGTTAAATCTTGCTGTTATGATATAAATATTATTATTTTCTTCTTTTAGTTTATTAATTACTTCTACTGAATATCTTTTTGGTCTTACTTCATTTAAAATAGTTTCATAATATTTATCTAAAAAGTCTTTTTCTTCCTCTTTTGTCCAATTGTGCAATGTTGTACAATACATATGTGTATATAATTTTCCATTTCTATTTATTTTTCCACTTCTTTTTAAATCTTCTATAGTATATTTTTGTGCATAATTAAATAGGCTTTCATATGTATCTGAAATTGTATCATCTATGTCTATTCCGATATTCATGTTATACCTCCTAATTTATTACTTTAGGTATTTTAAACATATGTTGTTCTTGCTCTGGTGCATTTTGTAATAAAGCATCATTATCTTTAAATATTTCTACTTCATCTTTTCTAAATACATTTTTTGCTTCATTCGCTCCTATTGTAATGTCTAAATTTTCTACTGGTGCATTATTTACTATATTTGCAAAATTCAAAATTTCTTCTAAGTTTTCTACATAGTTGTCAATTTCATTTTCTTCTAGTGTTAAATTTGCTAAATTTGCAATATGCAAAATTTCTTCTTTGCTTACCTTCATAGTAATCATCCCTTTCTATGCAAATTTCCTATATAATAAGGAAATTTTCCTAAATATGTTTTATATTATATACTTTTTTTTACAAAAAAACAAGCCTAAATTGGCTTGTTTAACTCTAAAGATTAAATAGTTATACTTTTTGATTATAATTTGAGATTTTATTTTTTTGAATTTTTGTACTAAAA